>JBCBLB010000423.1:0-8790 GCA_038520555.1 Myxococcota bacterium
CTCCACAGCGACAGCCCAGGCGGCCCCTGCGTCATACAGAGACGTAAAAATTTTTACGTCTCTGTATGACGCAGGGGCCGCCTGGGCTGTCGCTGTGGAGATCTGGCGGCGGTGTACAGCGTCTCCAAAGACGCACCTCATATGTTCTGTGCGTCTCTATCGGAAAACAGAGCCGCAACGAACGATGCATTGTACCGTGAGCCTTTGCGCCTGGTTATTCTGGCCAGCGATCGGTAAGTCGCGGTAGGACGGGCGATTTCATATGGTCAGACTGGAGCACATGCTCATGATGATGTTCTCTCCACCAGATCGTTTCCTACGGCACATCGATCTGAACGTCTTCAAGAGAAGGGAGATCATCCAGCATCGAGAGGTCCGGGAGGGCGTGACAGGACGTCAGCCGGATTGAACGGAGCGCATCACATCCTTCCAGGTCCAGGGTGCTCAACGCGGGCAACCTCACCAGCTCCAGCTGCTCAAGCGCGCCGCAGTCGTGGAGGTGGAGCCGGTGCAGCTGCGGGAGATCTGACAGAGCCAACCGCTTCATGTTGTCATTGTTGGACAGATCAGCTCCGGTGAGCGAATCGAGCTGGTTCAGCGGGCTTAAATCCGACACCGCGCTCTGCGAGAGCGTCAGGCCACGGAGGGATGCCAGCTCGCCGACCGCCTGTATGTCGGTGCCCTGGAAGCCGCGTAGATTCAGCCCGCGCAAGGCTGAGAGGCCCCGGAGAGGGTGGAGGTCGGTGACCGCATGACAGTCCGTGAGGTTCAACGCGTCGAGCGATCTCAGGGAGGCGATCGGGGAGATGCTGGTTAGCTGGGCGCAGTCGCTGATCTCAAGAGACGTCAACTGTTGCATGACAGAGATCGGTTCCAGATCCTGCAGCTTCGGCATCTGGGCCAGGCATAGCCCTTCAAGGCAAATCAAAGATCGGAGGGCGGAGATGTCCGCCAGCTCCAGGCACCCCAGCAGCGCGATCTCATCGAGCCAGGGCGCCTCGGCGAGCGGGGAGATATCGGTGAGCACGTGACAATCGGTCAACATCAGATGCCGCAACGTCTTCATCTGGCGCAGCGCCGAGAGATCTCGGAGGGCCCTGCAGTCCCCCAGGACGACGGCTTTCATCATCGAGAACCGTGTGAGCAGAGACAGGTCTTCGAAATCGTCGCAGCCGTACATCTCTAAGTTGTCGATGTCTGCGCAGCGGCGCGTGGCGTGAAGAAGCTGGAGAGCGAGCCAGTGTTGGTGTTGTGGATGAACCTGTTCGGCGAGCTGAGGCCCGAGGGACGGGCTGTCTGCGATCGTGCAGCCCTCAGCGAAGACATCGAGGAGGCTCGGATCACCCATCGCCAGCAGCAGCTCCAGCCCCTGTCGGACTGTCGCCCTCTGCGTATGGCGAAACAACGCCATCAAAGTGTCAATCTGTTGTTTCCGGATAGCGGATGTCATATCGGGATTGGGCTCCTCGTTGTGGATATACCGTCCTGATCTGGGCATCGTGTCGCGGGAGGCTCAGGTGGGTCCAGGAACGCAGATGGCTGTTCGCAAGGAGAGGCAAAGATGCGGCCCGGGCCCTCCTATGAAGAGTGCACAAAAGGAGAAACTGCGATGGTCGCCTCTGTTCTGTTCTCGTCTATGCTGCTTCAGCCCGTGCACGCTGGTGGTCTGGGCGCTCCCGACGATATCCTCCTCGAAGACCTTCACGACGCTCGGTACTGTGAGGTCATCGGTGTCAGCGTGGAGCGGGGCCCCACTTTTCCGGCGGACGTCTACAATACGGTCGGTAACAACGACTGTCCGGCGGAGAGCTGGGACGAGCTGACGGCCCGTGACGCGGCAGAGACGATGGGCACCCCGATTGGGATCCTCAACGGCCCACGCCACTTTGTCATCGACGCCGTCTCCAAGCCTGCCGACGATGTCCCGCCCCCGACGATTGAGCTGAATGGGATGGTGATGACGTATATCGCCTCCCTGGATCTCTCCGCCTCGGACGTAAGCCGGAAAGCCTACGAAGTCGAGCCGGTCGAGCGCGATAACGTGTGGATCTATGACCGCGGGACGACCATCTTCGAGCTGACCGACCCGGATGGCAACGTCTACGTCATGCAGTCGTACTCGCTTGAGATCGATCCCGACCTGACCATCGATGACCTGGAGCACCTCGCGCTCGATCTCCCCGAGGGCTGGAGCTACGGCGCCCGGGTCCTCCGGGCCACGCTGGAGCTGGACGCCGCGGGGGAAGCACTCGTTCTGCAGGATGAGTACCGAAACAGCTACATGCTCAATCGGTAGCCTGCAGACCAACCTCCAGTATGTAACCTAAATAAGAACATTATCGGCTTATGGAAACAGTGAGCTGTGGTTTGTCTGCGGCCTCTCCGAGGACCGTTGATGTGTCCGATCTGCTGTCGGCCGGGTGACGGTTCAGCCGTCCCACTCGGTGCGGTAGCCGACCCGGACGCCGGGCATCCGTTCCTGTGTCACCGTGGTGGCGTACCATGCGTCCTGGCGGCGGAACGGGTGCGTCTCTACGTCTACCTGGAGCGCTGCGGCGAGGGCGTCATCATCGGGAGCGACGGTGAGCAGATCGCGCGCGTCGTTCTCATGAAGGCGCGCGGTGATGCGCACGGGTTGGCTGCGGTCCAGCCGCGCCTCTCCCCCTCTGCGCATGATCGGGTCGAGGTGGAGCATGGCGGCAGCGTCGATGCGGTCGTAGTCCTCTGAGGAGACCGTCATGGTCAACACCGCCGCGCCGCCGTCCCATCCGACCGCGGCGTCGAGTGGTCGGATGGGCGCGTCGCCTGTGGCGACGAACATCGAGAAGGCGGGGAGCGCGACGGACATCAGAACACCACCTCGCCAAAGAGGATGCGGCGCGCCTGCTCAATCGAGAGGTAGAACGTGTCCCGCTCGCTCTCTCCGATCTCAAACTGGGTGGTGTTGGCCAACTCGAAGCTAAGCTTTGCCTTCCCTTTGCTATCCACGGTGAGCTTGATCTCGAGGGTCTGTCCCATTTTGAAGCTGGGGTTCTTCCGAGCGAGGGCTCCAATTTTCCTGGCCGCGGCGACCGTCAGGTGCTCAGGGACGTTGAGGGGCAGGCCGGAAGCGGCCTGCACGATTTCGCCGATGGTGCGCCCGCCGGTGTACACGTTCAGGTTGCTCTGCTTTTTGAACACGCTCTGGATGAGGCCGATGGACTTGCCGACCCAGGTGATCATGTGTGCGCTGAGCGCGCCTGGGGCGAACTGATCTTTGAAGTCGATGAGGTTGACGTCGCGCTTGAGGGTGGTGCCCATCTCAATCTCGTTGAAGTCGCCGTCGATCCACTTGGGCAGGATCTTGAACTCGGCTTCCCCCCAGTCCGAAACGGCGCCCTTGCCCGACAGCTCCAGCTGCCTGGTCTTCTGGTCGCCCTTGTGTGTCATCCGGGTCCCGTTCTGATAGCGGCCCTTGCCTTCCACGCCCGCCTCTTTGCCCTTCTTGTTGTTGTCGATGTCTTTGAGCTTGATGCCAGCGCTGACCTCGGCGCCCCAGCCGTACTCGATGTAGTCGTCGTTGTCCATCTGCTCGCGGACGCTGTCGATGGACGTCTTTCCAAAGGCCAGCTCTGCGGCGCGCTTGCTGATTTTGCCGACCGCCTGCTTCATGGAGGCGATGATCATCTTCATCACGTCCACCCCGGTGTTCGCCTGCACCTCAAGGTAGCCGAAGACGCCCAGCTGAGCGAACGCCTCGAACACCATGTTTTTGACGGACGTCAAGCACTGGACCTTCATCTCACCGCGAACCTTGAGGTTATCGCTTCGCTCGCCCTCCACGGTGAAGACCAGCCCCAGCTTGCCGTTGATGGCAGGGATAAGAGCGTTGGCCGCGATCACCATCTTGCGCTTGTCCCCCTCCCGGGGCAGCAGGGAGTCCAGCAGCCCGCCGGTGACTTTGGTGAAGTCGTCGATCCCGTTGAGATCCCCCAGGTTCTCCTTCGCATCCTTCAGGGCGTCTTCTTTGCGCTTCTGCTTCTTGTAGCCTTCATCTCCGTCGCCGCCGTCGTAGCGCTTGATGGTCTCTGGCCCGAGCTTCCCGTCGACCTGTACCCGTTCTTCATTGTGGGATCTGGCCTTCCGGTTCATCTCAATCTGCGCCGACCGGACCAGATACACGAAGTCAGACCCGATCTGCCCGGACTTCAACGCGTCACGGAACAGCCGCTGATCGCCAGAGATCTTGTACAACGCGCGCAGAAGACCGGGGGTGAAGGTGTGCTTGCTGCGGTTGTAGATCACTGCTGCCGCAATATCGGGTGGCAGCCCGGACAACGACTGGTCCACCCCCGCGCGCTTCTTCCCCACGTCCCTGAGTTCGGCGACATACTCCTGAAACCGAGCGCCCAGCCCCCGGTTCTGCCACTTCTTGTAGACCGTAAACCGGTCAATGCTCGCCTGACCGAGCTTCCCATCCACCATCAGCGGCTGCGGTGCCATGGACTTCGGGATGAGGTTCATCTTCCGCTGCACGTCCGCCGCGAGGTAGACGAACCCAGCGCCGATGCCCTTCTCCGCCCGGCGCAATTCGAACAGGGCGGGCATATACAGCGCCTTATTCCCCGACACCTCCTTCATCTCCTTGAGCAGCCCCAGGGTGCCGGTGTGGCGCTGGCGGTTGTATCGGATGGCGCTGATCACCCAGGCCGGAAGCTCGGTCTTCACAAAGCTATGGTAGTCGCTGTCGTTGGGCGCGACCCGGACGTGGTACGCCAGCTCCTCATCGCCGCTGCCCCGCTGCGGCGGCTTGACGTCGATGGTCATGTTCACGCCCTCTTCCAGCTGCTCGCTGTAGGCCGCCGCGAGGCGCTCGGCGAGCGTGCGCTTCTTCTCCAGCACTTCATGGGCGGTGCCGCCGGCGCTGGATCGCTCCAGCGTCTCTCCAGCCTTGCGCGCCAGCGTCATGTGCCAGCGCTCCAAGGCCGCGTGGGAGTCGCCCTCTGGCCCGGCGTCATCGCGCGATGCAGTGCCTCCCCCGCCGCTCGACGAGGTCATCCCCACCTCCAGCTGGAGCGGGTCGACCAGGGACGTGTCCGTCTTCCTGGACGTCAGGGAGGCTTCATCGGCCGTGTTCTCGGCTTCGACAGCGGTTTCCGACATGCAACTTCTCCATCAAACGGTTCTCGATCACCCACGAACGAGTCAACGATTCACCTGGATACTCGTCAGCCCCTCTCTGACGCAGCCCATGAACGAGCAGAGTACCCAGACCTCTGCAGTCAAACGGATATACTTATCTGTTCATGAATTCTTCCGAAGAAGGTTCTGTTTAGCGTAGTTTATGGTACGAAACAGATTGATCTCCGCTCAGAGACGAGCGTACAATAGTCACCCACCCCGGGCTCGTCGTGTGGCGTTGTGTGGCGCTGTGTGGCCAGCGGTGCACCTGAGAGGGTGCCCTCAGCGCTCAATAGCTGGCGCCGTCGTACCACTTCACCTCGGCGGACTGGATGTCATAGCCTTCTACACAGCGCAGGTTGACGCTGACGAGGGTGTTTCCTTCCCGGTCTTCTCCCCAACTCAGCGGCTTGAGCCCGCAGGTGGTGCAGAAGGGGTGGTGGATGTGTTTCTTGCCGAATTGGTAGTCCTGTAGTGCTTCCTGGCCGGTGATCGTAATGGACGCACGTGGGATGAACGCCATCATCGCGCCAGAGCGCCCACACATCGAGCAGTTACAGACCACCGGAGTGTCCAGGTCTGCGTCAAATTCAAAGCGTACGGCGCCGCAGTGGCAGCTGCCAGTGTAGTGAGTCATTCGGTTTCTCCCTGGTGTGGAGAGAGGATAGTGTGCTGTCTGGAGGCTCGTCTTGGACAAACGCGACACGGCTCCATCCCCACGGGGGGCTGTACTCCACCCTCAGGCAAACATCGACATCCGGCGAGTCCTGCCCGGCGCTGCGCTGTCACCCTTTGTGGCATATTTCTGGTTGATTCGGTGGGACCTCCCGGCCCCCACTGTGCAGCGGGTGTTGCCACGCCCGGCGGTCAACCTCGTCTCAGAGCGGGATCGGTGGATGGTCAGCGGCGTACAGACCCAGCGCTACGACCGCATCCTGGAGGGGTGCGGTGCAGTATTCGGGGTCTTGTTCCGCCCCACCGGCTACGCCGCCTTCACCGATCGGCCCCTGTATACCCTGACGGACCGGACCGAAGATATGGCGGCGCGAATGGGGATCTGTGCGGAGACCCTGCATACCGAGCTGTGTGCGCTATCGGACGCACAGTGCTGCGCTCGACTGGAGGCGCTTCTTCTGCGCCTGGGCGCCAGGGCTTGTCCGCACCGGGCCGCGCTGGATGCGTTGGTTGAGCATGCGCGCACGGATCCGAGCCTGATCCGTGCGGAACAGCTCGCATCACAGGCGGGGGTGGGCCTGCGCACCCTACAACGACGCATGCGTCGAGACATCGGAATCGGTCCCAAGGCACTGCTGCGGCGATTCCGCCTACAGGAGGCGGTGGCTCGAATCGAGGAGGGCACCCCGCTGGCGGATCTGGCCTATGCGCTGGGCTACTGCGATCAGGCCCACTTCTGTCGGGACTTCACGGCGGTCATCGGCGCCCCGCCGTCACGCTACCGCCCCTGATGCTCTGCGTCTCGACGCCACCGAGCGTCGAGGAGGTGCCCCACCGGGATCCGTTCGGTCACCGAATTCTTCGGTGACCCAGAGTCGGTCCGGTGCAGGTGGGGCACGGCTCAGATGCCAACCATGCGGATTTAATATGTTGAAAGTCGTATTTTCTGAAGTCGTCAACCGATGTAGCGGGGGCTGCCTGGGTCTGGTTGCGACCACAATGCGACATTCACAGCGCGCAGAGTTGTTTACCAGGAGCCAGCGATGTTGTTCTCAGCCGTTCAATATCGCGACCACCTACCTACCCAGCCCTGGGAGAAGTCCCGATGAGTTTCCCCCTCAGCGTCGTCAGCGTACTGTCCCTGTTGTCCACGGCCTCTGCGGTGCCTCCGACATGGACGGTCAACAGCATCTTCAACCCCAGCGGCGAGGACCTGGTCGCGATCGCGATGGTGACGGTCGACAGTGATCACTTCTTCGTCGCCCAGCTCGAAGACAGCGCTGGAGCGTCGCGCTTGTACTTTAAGAAGCGCGACAACATCCATGGCTTGTCGTCCCGCATCGACCTCTCCCTGGACGGGTCCGGCGTGCCGCGGCTGGACACGACCGGGATGGAGCAGTACCTTCCCACGCTCGCGGTCGATTCGGGCTCCCGCGTGTTGATCGCCAACAAGGTCGACGGCGTGGGGTTCGGGCCGACGATCGAGAACCCGATCCTGCCCCGAACCGCTCCATTCAACCTGATCGATGCCCCTCCTGAGCTGATCGATGCGGACGCGACGCTCACGCCCAGGCGGAAGCACACCTCCCTGGCGGTGAACTCGACTGCGGGGACCGTGTTTGCCTGTTTCACGGTCGATGATGGCGGCGATGACATCTACTGCAACGATCGGGGCATGGCGTCGACGTCGTGGCCGTCGATTCCCTGGGCGCTCGCGACGAGCGCGAACGTCGAAGAGCACGCAACGGTCGCTGTACTCGACGACGACACCCGGGTGATCATGTATGCGGACGGCACCGGCGGCGCCGACACGACCAACATCAAGGTCGAGTTCTATGACGGCTCCAACACGCTCATCGGGACAGGCGTCGAGCTGGGCAACACCAATTCCAACTGGCCACACCTGACCCGCGATGGCGACGTTCTGCACGCCGTCTGGGCGAACACGGGGACCGACACCCTGTGGTACACCACCTGCGACACACGGCTTTCAAGCTGTGACTCGTCGGGTTGGCTGACCCCCGAGCAGATCACCAACATCCCCAACGCTGGGGCCTATCCCCAGATTATCGTGGATGACAATGATGATATTTTCGTCGCGTTCACCCACACCAGCGGCGCCGGAGACGAGCGCGTCGCGGTCAGCACCCGATGCGCTGCCGGCTCCTGGGACGGCGTCACCATCGACAACTCACAAAGCACCGAGAACCTGGGCGGCCAGCACCGGCGCCACGCCTACCCGGCGTTCTCGTTCAACGACGCCACCGGCAACATCATCGCCGCCTACGGGCGAGAACACGCGACCACGGGGGAGTGGGACGGTGTCCGTGCTGCGGTCGACAGCAACACCTACCATACCGCCTTCTGCCCCTGAGCCGCGGCCGTCCACCCGACCACACTGCGCTCCGCCTCCCTGATGGCCTTCGCCGGCCACCCCCATCGGGGTCTTGAGGATGCACGAAGGGGCGTGATGTGAAAAAGAGGGACGTGGCTTTGTTTGATCTCATGCGACTTTCCAGCGCTCTTGAGATTGCTCGAAGATATCGGTTTGCGTCCAGTGTTGTTCGTTTAGATCGGCGGTGATAAGGATAAGAGATATTGTGAGCATATACCTACTCAGATACACTTTGATATTGCTCATCAACGGGCGGCCGTCCAGTTCAAGAAGCACTACGGCTGCGCCGTTCATCGCAACACCGTCCGGCGAGACACCCTCCACCACACCAAACAAGTCGCGGATTATCTTCAGCATCGCCTCAACACCGAGCGCGCGGTCGAGTGTATGAATGGAGAGAAGGACGACCTCTGTTGAGGTCGTCCTTGTGCGTTTCCGTACTGGTCCTGGGACAATGAGCCGCGTGGTGAACGGTTGATTCCAAATCACGCCCATGGCGGTCATGGCAACCGTCTGTCTGTATCCACCCCACCCGGCGGGGTGACAGACGGTTGCCATGA
>JBCBLB010000248.1:0-12499 GCA_038520555.1 Myxococcota bacterium
CCCGGGCGGCCTGTGCGTCGCCGCGGACGATGAGGACCAGATCGACGTTGCCACCGCCTGCCTGGGCCAGCTCGTCCTCGGAGCCCTGGGCAACCAGCCGGCCCTGGTTGAGCATCAGGATCCGGTCACAGGTCTGCGAGATCTCGGAGAGGATGTGGCTGGAGATGAGGACCGTCGCTTCGGCCGACAGGCCACGGACCACCTCGCGCATCTCCGCGATCTGTCGCGGATCCAGGCCGCTGATGGGTTCATCGAGGATCACCAGCCGGGGGCCATGGATGATCGCCTGGGCGATGCCGACCCGCTTCTTGTAACCATGCGACAGCTCGCCGATGACCTGATGCTCCCGGCCGGTCAGCTGACAGGTCTTGATGACATGTGGCATCCGCGATGCCAGCTGTGTGCGGCTCATCCCCCGAAGCCGACCCAGAAAGGTCAAGAACTCGGTGACGGTCATCTCTTTGTACAGCGGCGGCTCTTCGGGCAGGTAGCCGATGCGCGACCGGAACGAGACCGGCGCCTGGGTCACGTCGACGCCGTCGACAATGACCGTCCCCGCCGAAGGCGGGATCAGCCCGGCGATGACCTTGAGCGTCGTCGACTTGCCCGCGCCGTTCAGGCCCAGAAAGCCGATGACTTCATTGGCGGCGATGGAAAAGCTGACGTCTTTGACCGCCTGATGCGTGCCATAGAATCGACTGAGCGATTGGACCTCGATCATGGACCGGGTTCTCCTCCGAATGCGAAGCAGGCGCACTGGTAAGCGGTTGATGAAGGTCGTCAACCCTCAGCTCCCCATACAACGTTCCTGCGGACCGTTCACCCTTTAACCGCGACCGCTCACCTTGACGGCGAGCGCAGCCGCGTTGGGCCCGTGTCAACCAGACGGTGGAGGTGCATTGATGCTTCGTTCACGGCCATCCCCCGATCCCATGCGGGAGCCGCCCCGGCTCCCGCCGGTCCGCCCCGGCGCTCCGATGTCAAACACCGCGCTGCTCATCAACCCCTTTTATCCAAAGGATCCACACGCCAGCTACGGCAAGCACGTCCTCACCCCGAGCCTCACCCTCACCAGCCTCGCCGGGGCGACCCCGAAGAACTGGACGGTGACATTCTGGGACGAAAACCTGCTCCAAGGCCCGCCGCCGTTGGATGTCATCCCTCAGGTGGTGGGCATCACCGTACACCTGACCTTCGCTGAGCGGGCGTATGCCCTCGCCCGGTGGCTCCGGGCGCACGGCTGTGTTGTCATCATGGGCGGCCTGCACGCCCTGTCCTGCCCCGATGAGGTCGCTCCGCACGCCGACGCCATCGCCATCGGAGATGGCACGGTGACCTGGCCGGCGATCCTCAGAGACGTCGACCGGGGCGAACTGAAGCCTCGGTATCGGGCGCCGATGAACACCTACAAACAGTCGCCCACGCCGGACCGCTCTGTCCTCCCGGAGTGGGGGTTCTTGACGCCGCTCAGCCTCATCGCCACGGTGGGCTGCCACAACCGCTGCGATTTCTGCTACCTCTCCACCGGCGACGAGCGGATCCCCTATCAGACCCGGAAGATCGGGTCGGTCGTCCAGGAGTTCGAGCAGAGCGGTCAGCCCTATGCCGTGTTCATCGACAACAACCTCGGATCGAACAAAGGCTACCTGCGGCGGCTGTGCCGGGCGCTCCGTCCATTGGAGCGGATCTGGTCCGCTGCGGTCACCCTGGACGTGACCGACGATCCCGCGCTGGTTCGTGAGATGGCCCTCGCCGGCTGCACCGGCGTCTTCATCGGCTTCGAGTCATTGACTGATGGCAACCTCGCTGACGCCGGAAAGCGGTTCACCCCCAAGGCCCGGGACTTCGCCGATCGCATTCAGCTGCTCCACGACCACGGCATTCAAGTCAACGGCAGCTTTGTGGTGGGCTTTGACCACGACGGCCCCGACTGCTTCGAGCGGCTGGGGGACTGGGTCGAGGCCAATCGGATGGAGTGCGCCACCTACCACATCCTCACGCCGTACCCAGGCACGCCGCTGTTTGCGAGGATGAAGGCAGAAGGCCGGATCCTGCACGAGGACTGGTCGAAGTATGACACCGCTCACTGTGTGTTCCGACCAAAGCGGATGACCCCTGCGCAGCTGGAGGCCGGCTACGAAGCGTTGTACGCGCGGACGTTCTCGATGCGCTCGATCTGGGCGCGCCGACCGCAGCAGCCTGCAGCGGTGCCGGCGTACCTGGGGATGGCCCTGCTGTACAAGCGCTCAAACGTCATGTGGAAGAAGATCATCGAGAACCGGATGACCCATCAGGTCTGGGCGCCCCTCGTCGAGCTGACCCGGAAGCGTCACCTTCGGTTCCGACAGCGGCTGGCGGCGGGCGAGACCCCCGAACGCCGCCAGTGGTTCGGCCCCCGCGTCTTCCGCCCCGGTGTGTGATGTGCGGTGTCTGACGTGCAGTGTGTGACGTGCAGTGTGTGACTTGTGGCGGAAGACATCGGTCGTGGTCACGATGCCCGCCCGCCTGCCCTCTGCCATCGTCGACCTGATCTCTGACAGGCTGCTTGGCGTGTGCGGTGACGACGTCGCTGTAGGAGAGAGCCCGGCCCGTTCATGACGGCATCACTCTGCCATACGCTCCACCGACGGCGGCATCGTCAACCAGTCGATGATGTCGGGCCACAGCGCCGCGCACCGCTGCCGGAAGAAGTCGATGTGTCCGATGGGTGCTCCGATCGCATCAGGAGAGATTTCGCGGCGTTCGATGTCAGCGTGAGGGAACAGCCGGAGCAGATCCGTGACGTTGGCGGTGGATGCGATCGGGTCGTCGGTGAACCGGACGTTGAGGATGGGACAGCGGATGTCATCGTGGTAATCGACGTCGATGGTGCTGCCGATGTCGGTGGCGAGGTATCCGGGGGTGCGGCACCAGCGCGACCAATCGAGCGCCACACCGGCGGGCAGGTCTTCTCCCCAACCGAGCAGCTTCGCAGGCCCATACCCGAGCAGCTGGCTGCTCAGGGGCATGTACGCGTTGATCATGAAGGCGGCGAAGGGCCACATCCGCGGGCTCACGCCGTTGACGTATCCGCTGGAACACGAAATCTGGACGATGCGATCGAACCGATTGACGTTGTGCATCAGCCCGATGAGCTGCCCGCCGGCGCTGTGTCCGACCAGAGAGATCGGTGACCCGGGGAAGCGTTCGGTGAGGAAGTCGACGGCTGCAGGCATGTCATATATCCCCCAATGGGCCTTCTGCGCGGTCGAGTCGCGGACGTGGGGAGCCGTCAGCGACATGCCGATGCCGCGGTAGTCGAAGGTGAGCACCGCGCATCGTCTGGCGGCCAGCACAGCGGCGAAGCGGAAATAGAGCTGCTGACGGACCCCCGTGGCGCAGGCGATCAGGGTGCACTGCCGGGGTTGGTCGGGGCCAACGAACAGGTGGCCGCGGAGGTGGTGGCGATCTTCGGCGAGGAAAGAGACGCGCTCGGGCTTTATCATCGGGGACCTCTCACAGCGACGCAGGTGGCCGCAGCCGCAGCCTTCTGCTCAGGTACAACGGTAGGATAATTGCATCCTGTACAGAGATGAATAGCCATTCATTCATAGAGGGTGTTCAAGAATGAAAAGCCTCCCGCCGTCGGTAAACTTCTCATGGGACGACGTCGAGATCTGTGTGTTGGCCAGCGAGCTGGGATCCTTGTCTGCGGTCGCCCGGCACACCAGCTTGAGCGTCGCGACGGTCGGCCGCCGCATCGATCGGCTGGAGGCGGCCATCGGCGCGACCCTGTTCCATCGGCACCCAGGCGGGCTGTCGCCTGTGGTCGGGACAGCCGCGCTGTTGGAGCGCGCCGGTGAGGTCGCCCGCAGCATGCAGGACTTCTGGCAGGCTGCGCGTGTCCATGCGGCGGGCGGGACCGGGAACGTCACCCTCTCTACGATAGAGACCATCGCCACCCACGTCCTGGCACCGCGGCTGAATGCGCTCCGTCGAGCGCACCCGGGGATCGAGGTGACGCTGCTGGCCAGTCATCGGATCACCTCGTTGGCCCGTCATGTCGCTGATCTGGCCATCCGCGTCGTTCGACCCCACGAGCCCGATGTCGTCGGTCGCCGGGTGGGCACGTTCTCCATGAGCCTGTTCGCGCACCCTGACTACATCGATGAGTACGGCCCCATTGACGCGGATCACCTGTCGGCTCACACCGTCGTCGCCTATCAACAGGCCTTCGATCGGATCCCGGAGCAACGCTGGCTGTTGTCGCGGATGGAAGACAACGGCCCATCATTCCGCGTCTCCAGCCTGGCCGCCCTCCGCGAGGTGATCCGAAGCGGGGTCGGCATCGGGATCCTGCCGTCGTTCATGCGGGGCGATGAGTTCATCGACTGTGCGCCGGACAACAACCTGCCCGCCCGTGAGCTGTGGCTGGTGATGCGAGAGGAGTCGAGAGCGGTCCCACGGATTCGTGCGGTCGCCGACTTCGCCGCGGCCGCTGTCCAGGAGGTTCTGGTAGAGGGGGCGTGATCAGCCGTCCGTCAGCCGGGTGTAGGTGAAGTCCGCGATCTCGGTCGCCGCGTCGAGGACAAACGCGTGCGAGATCCCAGCCGCGTCTTCGATGACTTCCCCGCGCCCATCGAGCCGGGCGCGCATCTCCGGAGCGAAGTCTGGCCGGTTCCAGGCGTCGTTCTGGCCATATAGCAGGGTCATCCTGGGCGACCACCGCCGAAGAAGCGGCTGAGAGATCTCACCGACAGTGCGGACCTCTTCATCGGCCATGTGCAGGATGTTGACCAGAGAGCGTTCATCGATGTTCATCAGCGCGCGCAGCATCAGCGGCCGCTCCACAGGCGGCGTCGGCCGAAGATAACGAGCCCGAAGCAGCGGAGCCCGAAGCAGCGGCGGCAGCCGGGCGACGCGGGTGAGCCCCGCCAGCGTCAGTCGACGGAACCGCCCGAACAGCGGCCCCAGCGTCCGCCCGTTGGGCGTGTCGGCCATCCGCTCGATCGTAGGGAACAGCAGGATGATCCGCCCGACCCGCTCCAAGGGCAGCTCCTCAAGCATCCGCAGGATCAGGTGGCACCCGATCGAGTGTCCGATGAGATGGACCGGGCCGTCGGGCATCTGCTCGTCGAGGTAACGGCGATGGTTTTTCACCTGGTCATCAAGGTTGAACCATCCTCTTTCTCCATCACACCGGACGCCAGGGGAGTGGCCGACGTGGGATGCTGCAGCCACGGTGAGGGCCTGGTCGCTGCGCTGGTGGAGCCGGCGGAGGAAGGGAACATAGAACGACACCATCCCCGGGCTGCCCGGGACGACGAGCGCTGCACCGGCCGCCGGTGCGCCAGGGAGGCGGAAGTGGCGGACGGGGGCACCGTTGAGGTGGATGGTCTCGGGAAGACGCACCTATCGAAGCAGGAAGATGGCTTCGACCTCGACGGCGACGCCCCGAGGCAGGCTGGGAGCCCCGACGGCGAAGCGCGCGTGCCGGCCGATGTCGCCGAACACCTCAACCATCAGGTCCGAGGCGCCGTTGATCACCGCAGAGTGGTCGGTGAAGTCTGGGGTGCAGCAGACGAAGCCGCCCAGCTTGAGCACCCGCGCGATCTGGTCCAGGTCGCCGCCGGCGGCAGCCCGGGCCTGCGCCAGCAGGTTCATGGCGCACACCCGCGCCAGCTCCTGGCCCTCTTCGATCGACAGGTCAGCGCCGAGGCGGCCGACGCCATGGACATGACCGTTGATCATCGGGATCTGGCCGGCGACGAAGACGGTCCGGTCAGCGATCGTATAGGGGACGTAGTTGGCGACCGGAGCGGTGGGGCTCGGCAATGTGATGCCGAGCGCCTCAAGACGCTGATCAATCTGGCCTGGCATTGGGGGCGACTCCACGATGGGGCGCCCACGGTATAACCGGGAGGCGCCCCTCAGCCGACGCCTTCAGAGCGTTCATTGCGGCGTCGATTGACCTCTGCCTGCCAGTCGGCGATCACGATGACGTTGTCGACCACCGTGATGTCTTCGTCGCCTGGGGCGTCAGGTGGCGCTGAATGGGGCGGAGCGGCTTGAGGAGCAGACCGGGGCTGCTCTTCATCGACCGGGCGCGCCTTCAACCACGCGCGAGCGCCGATGATCGCTGCCACCAGAACAAACAGAATCAGACCGAAAAGAAGTGCCTCGCTCATGGAGCCTCCTCCCATACTCTATCGGATACTAGCCGCGATTCATGAGTGACCGCGAATGGACTTCACGAAAAACCCGAACGCTTTCCCTGACATCCGCACCTAAGCGAATTCTTCCGGTGCGCCACGTTGACCCATGAATCTGGTCAAGAAGTTGGAGGGGCGCGCGCGACCACCGCCAGAGGCGCTCTCTGGCCACCCTCGAAATCATCAGGGATTCGAAGCGGATCATTTGACACGTCAATGATCCTGATCAATTCCTGTTCTCCTATCGGGAGACGCTCCATGACGCGGCGAACGCTGATCGTCGGTGATGTACACGGCTGCGCACGCGAGCTCGACCGGCTGCTCCGGAAGGCGGACGCCGATCGGATCATCCTCGTCGGTGATCTGTTCACCAAGGGGCCTGACCCTCGTGGCGTCTGGGATCTGATCCGGGAACATACCCTCGAAGCCGTGATCGGAAACCACGACGTCGACACCCTCAACCACTGGACGCCAGGCAAAGCGCTGCCCCGAAAAGCCTTCCGCTGGCTGCGGCGCCTGCGGCCGTTGATTCATGAAGCGGGATGGAGCGTCGCCCACGCCGGCGTCCATCCTGTCCGTGGCGCCCGGAAGACGGACGCAGAGCGCGCCATCTATCGGAAGAATTTTCAGGGCCGCCCCTGGTGGAAGAGCTACCGGCGGCGACGGTTGATTGTTCATGGGCACGACGCGTCTCGGGGGCTCATCGATAGGCGACCGTATTCGCTGGGGTTGGACACCGGCTGCGTCCGCGGCGGGCGGCTGACCGGATACCTCGTCGGGGAGGATCGCCTCATCTCCGTTCGGGCCCGCCGCGACTACTGCTGAGCGCCTGGGACGTTATCCCTCTCCTGAGCAGGGAGGAGTATGAACACGCCGTTCGATCAGGTGGCCGATGCCATCCAGCTGACCGCTCAGGAAGAGATCCTCCCCCGGTTCCGTGCCCTGGGCGATGATGATGTGCGCACGAAGCAGAACGCCTACGACCTCGTGACCGTCGCGGATGAAGCCGCAGAGGCGCGGCTCCGTGAGCGGCTGACGGCGTTGCTGCCGGGGTCCATCACTGTCGGCGAAGAGGCGGTGAGCAACGATCCGTCCCTGCTCGACCGTCTCCAGAGAGACGATGACATCTGGATCATCGATCCGGTGGATGGGACCTGGAATTTTGCGCATGGGACGGAGAACTTCTGCGTCATGGTGGCCCTCGCCCGTGGCAAAACGGTGATCGCGGCCTGGATCCATGAGCCGCTCCGGCGGCGGACGGTCTGGGCAGAGCGCGGCGGCGGTGCATGGCTGCTTGACCTGGACGCGGGGCTCACCGAGCGGCTGTCGTTGCCCACCCCACCGCCGCTGGCTGCCCAGTACGGCTTCGCATACCACCAACGCTTGAACCCCGGCGCGCCGATGACGGTGAAGAAGCTGGGGTCTGCGGGGGTTGAGTACGTTCAGATCCTGACCGGTGAGGCCCACTTCTCGACCTATGATCGCTCATACCCCTGGGACCATGCGCCAGGCAGCCTGCTCATCACAGAAGCAGGCGGCGGCTACGGCTTCGTCGATGGGGCTCCCTATCAGCCGGGCGGGGGCCACCAGCGGGGGGTCCTGACCGCGGCTCGCCCCGCGTTGTGGGCGCACGTCCGGGATGCGCTGCTCACCCCCACAGCGTGAGCCGCTATCGCGCCAGGAGGACGTCGAGCGCCTGCGGCAGATCCTGGACGTCGACGTCGATGAACTGCATGTTCCGGTCGATGAGCAGGGTCTTTGGGTAGATATGATCGGTGATGAAGTGGGTGTGGTGCCGCTCATCATCAGAGACCACGGGCGCAGCCTGGCTGAGGGTGTTCGCCCAGTCTCGTAGATCGTCGGCATCTGCGCCGTACCCATACGCACGTTCGGTGATCAGCGTGAGGACCGTGAGCCCTTCGTGCTGTTCCATCAGGGCATCGGGGCTGCGCTCCCCCTCACGGGTGGCCTGGACCGCAGGAAGGCTCCACATCGCATAGAGGTCGATGACGACGACGCTCCCATAGAACTGCCACAGCGAGACGGTGTCGCCGTGCTGGTCGGTCATCCGCATGTCCGGCGCGATCTGCCCGACGTCGTACCCTTCTTCCATGAAGCAGGCGGGCGGCGTCTGGATGTCCCAGCGGTTGTTTGGCACCCGCCATCGCGGACAATTGGGCGATGACGGCGCGCCGGGTTCTACCCGGCGTGGCGCCGGACCGGGCGCCGGCTCGCAGCCTGTTAGCATGATGAAGAGGTTCAAGCTGATCATCGCGGTAGAGTGTATCATCTGAGGTCAGGTCCCGAACCGGTTTCCGAACAGGTCGACGTGCAGCCGTGGTGAGAATCGCACCCCGTACTTCAAACACAATGTCGCGACCGCGTTTCGGTTCTGCTCGTAGTCTTCGGCGAGGGCGCCGACCGGCATGGCGTAGACGGCGTCGATCTGGACCCCACGATCGCGATATTGCGCGGTGACGTCCATCAACTCCTGAACGTCTGCTTCATCTTCTACGACGAACTTCAGGTACAAAAAGCCATCGGGCATCGAGGCGTACTCGGCGAGGACGCCGGGGCGGATGGCCTGGGCGGGGTCTTCCCCGCTGCGACGGAGCTTGGGGCTGACCGACCAGTTCAAGTGGAAGCCGCGGTCCGGATCGTCCAGCGTCTGACGCAGCGTCGGGTGGAGGGGCTGGGTGCCGTTGGTCTCGAAGGTGAGGTGCTGGAGACCCGCGAGGCCGGGCGCGGCGAGCAGCGCAGGGAACACCCGCTGCCATCCGACCAGGAGCGGCTCACCGCCGGTGATGACGAGGTGGATGGGCGCGCCGCTGGCGCCGATCCAGGCCCCGTCGGGGGTGTGGCTTCGCAGCGTCTGGGCGATGGTGTCGACGTCTTCGTGGGTGGACAGGTGTCGGAATCGAGCGGCCCAGCTCGCCGACGAGTCACAGCCGATGGGCACCACCGGCAGGTCCTTGAAGTCGGTGATCTGAGAGAGGTCCTGGGTTTTGTAAGGCATCTGTTCTTCAGGCACCCAGCGGCGCCGATCGCGCGGCTGGCCGAAACCCATACAGCGGAAGTTGCAGCCGAAGGTGCGCAGGAAGACCGACGGCGCCCCCAGAAACCGACCCTCGCCCTGGATCGAATAGAAGATTTCGGAGTATCGGAGCTTCATCGCGTCCCCGAACTAACCTGACCGCCGAGAGGCGTCGTCCATCAACGTGGACCTGTACAATCGCGGTATGCAAACACGATGGCTGGTCGGATGGTTGGTGGGCGCTTGCCTGGCGTCGGGGTGTCGCGGCTGGTTCCAAGACACGACGCTGGAGGGGCCACCCCGTGGCGCCGTTAAGACCGAAGCGCCAGCCCCTGCGCTCTCTACGGTGGTCCTCCCGGTGCGGATCTCCATCAACGCCCTGCGCCGCCAGCTCAACGCGTCGCTGACCGATCCGTTGTATGAGGAGAAGGGGCGCTCGGTGACGATCGGGGTGGCCGCCGACCTGCAGGTGCGAAAGAAGGGCGCGGTTCGCGTCCTCCCCCGTGGAGATCGGCTCCGCTTCGACATCCCGGTGCGCGTCCGGGCAGAAGCCTACGTTCCCAGACGCAACGGCGATCGGGGGGCGGCTTTGGGCAGGGGCGGCGCCGGTCTGGACATTCGCGCCACGGTCAAGCCGACGTTGACCCGGGACTGGAAGCTCAACACGGAGACCAACCTCGACTTCCAGTGGACCGATCGGCCGACGATCAAGATCGGTGGGTTCAACGTCGACTTGAGCGCGCAGGTGGATGGTCCGCTCCGTGCGCAGCTCCCGGTGATGGCGAAGGAGATCGATCGGAGCATGGCCCACTCGACCATGCTCCGTGAGCAGATCGAGGCGGTCTGGGACATGCTGTCGTCGCCGCAGAAGGTCAGCGCTTCGCCGCTGGTCGTGGTGCGCTTCGTCCCCAGGCAGCTGTTCGCGACAGCGCCGACGATCTCCGGACGGGGCGTCGAACTCGACGTCGGCGCAGTCGGCTCTGTCGCAGTGGACATCGGCGAGCGGATGCCCCGTCGGGGGTTCGGAGAACGGGACGGCGGTCGGCTGCCGCCGCGCCAGGATCCGCCCGACGATCGCATCACCCGATTGGCGGTGCCGCTTCAGTTGAGCTGGCAGGGGGCAACCCGAGAAGCCCGAAGCCAACTCAACGGCATGTCCTACGATGTCGACCTGCCCGGCGGCGCAGGCAGGGCCACTGCAGAACTGTCACGCATCATCGATGTCTACCCGTCTGGCCGGCGGGTGGCGATCGGGGCCGCGGTACAGGTCAACACGCCCGCAGGGGCCGTCCAGGGCACGGTCTGGTTGTTGGCAGAGCCGACGCTCGACGCCGAGCGGCAGGTGGTCCGGCTCAAGAACGTTGACTTCGCCTCGAAGACGAGCAGCGGAGCATTGAACGTATCCTTGAACACAACCTATGAGCGCCTTCGGGGCAGGCTTGAGGAGCAGCTGGTTTTCCCGCTGAAGGATCAGATGGACGATCTTCGGAAGACGATGAACACCACCCTGACCGAGTACGACATGGGGGACGGCGTCATCCTGAACGGTGAGTTCGATTCGCTCGCTCTGTCCGGTGTCCGCCTCGCAGACCCTCACCTGATCGTAGATGCGGTCATGGAGGGGACGCTGTCGGTGAAGATGGTCGAATGACCGCGTCAGCCCCCTTCTTCGTACGGCGACCGTGTTCGAGCAGACATCATCTGGCGCGATGATGCCCGAACGCCTGCTCAAGAATCATTTGCGCTAGAGGCATCATATGAAGGTTCATGAGATGCGGCGGGCGTATAAACAGTTCCGGCTGAGTGAAGCGGATGTGGCCGCAGATCCGCTCACACAGTTCGCGACATGGTTCCGCCAGGCGCGCGAAACCCAGGGAACGCAAGAGGCCAACGCCATGACGCTGGCGACGGCATCCGCGGATGGTGTCCCGTCTGCGCGGATCGTGCTGCTCAAGGCGGTCCACGATGGGGCGTTTCGGTTCTACACCAACCTCGACAGCCGGAAGGGAGTGGAGCTTCGAGAGAACCCACGAGCTGCCCTGGTGTTCTTCTGGCCATGGCTGGAGCAGCAGGTCCGGGTGTCCGGGGTCGTGCACCTGCTGCCCCGATCAGTGGTCTCCGCATACTTCACCACACGGCCGCGGATGAGCCGGATCGGCGCCCACACCTCCCCGCAGTCTGCAGTGATCCCGGATCGCGACGCGCTGGTGGTGCGAAGAGATGCGGTCGAGCAACGCTTTGCGGGTCAGGAGGACATCCCGCCGCCAGATCGTTGGGGCGGGTTCGCCTTGACCCCGTCTCAGCTCGAATTCTGGCAGGGGCGGCCGGGGCGGCTGCACGATCGGCTGCGGTATGTCCGCGAAGCCGACGGCCGATGGCGGCTGGAGCGGCTCGCCCCGTGACGAGGCTGTCGGTCAGCCTGCGTCGCGGTCCAGGGTGCCAAACAGAAGGTTGCCCGGTGCGTCTTCATCAGCGATGAAGAATTCGGCGGTCAGCTGCTGGAGCTCATCTGAGGAGATGACGCCGTTGCCATCGAGATCGAGTTGGGCGAAGGTCTGCTCCGCAGTGGCCTGGATCGGCGCCCCATAGGGGGCGAGGAAGCGGCGATAGGCGTCGATGTCGGCGCCCTTGTGATCGGTGACGCCCAGCGCCTGGGCGATGAGCAGCTGGACCTGCCGGATGATGGGGGGCAGGTCAGTGAACAGGACGTCCATCTCGGCATCCAGCTGGGCTTCCCAACAGGAGAACCACTCGGTATGGTCCACCTTGTCGTCACGGTTGATGTCGGCGATGTCCTTGAAATTTCGCCAGAAGTGGCGAAGCATCGCCTCAGCACCCTCAGCGATGACGGAGTCTTCGGCCTGGTTGGCCGCTTCAAGGGTGCGCTTCATCACCGCTTCGAGGTCGGTGTACTCCACCGCGCCGCTTTGATCGATGTCCACGAGGGTGAACAGCCGCTGAAGTTTTTGTCGTTGCAATCCGCCGAGCATCCGCGCCGACCTCCTTGTTCTTGTATGAGATGGTGATCGCTTCTGTTGTATCAGAGCCTCTCTGGTGATGTTGTTGTCTGCAGAAGACAACCTTTTATCAAAGTATAGGGTTGTCTTTCGTTGGACTGCAAGATTATGCGCACGCTTTCTACGTGGGACGGTTTGCGGTCTCGATGAAGCTACCCTCTCCCTGGTTTCGGAGCGAAGACGCCCTCACTGCATCTTCACCCGATGCGCTCCCAGCGACGATTGACGTCCTCATCATCGGCGGCGGGCTGGCCGGC
>JBCBLB010000600.1:0-6034 GCA_038520555.1 Myxococcota bacterium
GACATCGATCATCTCAACGAGGTCGTCGGGGCCGCAGGGTTCGGAGCGGATCCGCCAGAGGTCGATCTGGTGCGGCTCGCCGATGTGGTGTCGATCGATGACGTCGCGGCGGTAGAGGAGCCCAGGGGCAGCGAGGAGCAGATCGTCCGGTGGGGAGGGAGACAGCGCCCGAAGCAGCGGAGGAATCCCCGCCGAGGTCTGAGTTCGGAGCAGCGTGCCCCCGGTGACATAGCGCGTATACCGGGCTTCACGGGCGGGCCCATCAGAAGGATAGCCCAGGTCATCGTAGTTATCGGCGACCCGAACCAGGGGCATCGGTCGATGAATCTGAACCGGGCACCCCCATCGTTCACAGAGAGCGGTGGTCATCGCCTGGACGATGAGCTGGATGGCGTGATGTCCGTCTCGGGGATCGCTGAGGGGGATGGCTCAGGCTGATACGACCTTTTTGATGTGGCGGAGGCTTTCTGCAGAGAGCTGCAGAGGCGCGGGCTCAGGGGGTCGATTCTCAGGCAGCAGCCCCTGCATCAGGGGGGCGTGGGAGATCAGGAGGAGCCGCGCAGTCTCTACCCGGGCGCGTTCGTCTTCGGACAGAGGCCGTCCCATCACCTTCGCAGCTTCCCCCAACGCAAGGATCGTCTTCAACACGTCCACTTCGTCAAACGACAGCAGACGCTGAACGCCACCGAAGCGATTGTAGGCGCGAAGGTACTTCTGATACAGGCCAACCTCTTCGGCCGCGGAAGGCTTCTTTGTGGCGGGTCGGCTCAGTTTTTCATGGACGATCGCGAGGACATGCATCGTCTCCTGTTGGCCAAAGGTCTGCTTCAGTTCTTGTACGATCATCTCCCGATCGGGTTCGAGGATAGACATCAGGATCTTACGATACAGATCGATTCGTTGGATCAGGCGCGGGTCGCGATACATCATCACAAGGATGGGATCGGGTTTCAACCCGGGGGGAAGCGCAGGCAATGAGAAGTCGATATCCATGAGCCGGCTCTTTCTCCTTCTTGTTGTTGAGAGTGACACGTTCAAATAGGCTCAATAAGATAATAAAAACGGTGTGTTATGGGAATTCAGAACACGGTCATTGGTCGATTGCGGGTCGTCGGTTGGTTCGAGGGGGCGTCGTACCTGCTCTTGCTGTTCGTGGCGATGCCGCTGAAGTACCTCGCCGGGCATCCTGAAATGGTCGAGGTGGTGGGCATGGCGCACGGGCTGTTGTTCATGACCTTCTGCGGGCTGGCCATCCACGCGGCGGTCGACCAGCAGTGGCCCATCACCCGGCTCCTGGGGGCGTTCATCGCCTCGGTGCTCCCGTTCGGGCCGTTCGTCTTCGATGCCCGCTTCCTCCGGGAAGCAGACGCGTAGCGATGCTCTCGCTCGTCATCGTCATCATCACCCTGTCGATCCTGGTGACGCGGGTGGCGACGGTGGCGTTGACGTTGACGTTGACGGGGCTGTCGCGGGAGTCGGCGAAGTTCCAGGCGCGCTCGGCGTTCTCTGGCGCGGGCTTCACGACCACAGAGTCCGAAGACGTGGTCAACCACCCGATCCGTCGCCGGGTGATCATGTCGCTGATGCTCATCGGCAACGCCGGCGACAGCGTGATCATCTATGGCCGCAGCTTCTGCCTTGGGGAGCTTGTGAAGCGCAAGAAGGGCCCACAGGGAGAGCGGATGCGCCAGGAGGCGCTCGCCCGCCAGGCCGAGGCGGTGGCGGCGCAGGAGCGGATGCTCCGCGGCTGAAGCGGCTTATTCGACGGTGACCTTGAGCCGCCGGTGCCGGTTGCGGGCCCAGTGCTCGGCGGCTTCCTGGAGGTCTTTGTCGACGATGATCTGTCGGAGTCCGACCATGGCGTTTTTAGCCGGGAACGTCTGTAACCGGACACCGCGGAGGTTGAGGATGGTCAACTGGGGCCACACCGCGTCGGGCAGCGCTTCGATGCGGGTGTAGCTGACGTCGAGCACACGCAGAGCGGGGAGTCCGATGATGGCGGGGGGGATCTGTTCGAGCGGGTTCCGTGCGATGTGGAGATGGGTGAGGGCCGTCCAGTTTCTCGCCGAGGCGGGCAGGTCGGTCAGCTGGTTGACGGTGAGCCGGATCTTCTTGACGCCCACCAGCTCTCCGATGTTCTCGGGCAGGGCGTCGATCTGGTTGCTGGACAGCGACAGCGACTTCAGCCCGACCAGTTCGCCGAGTTCGTCGCTGATGAATCGGATGTCATTGTTGGAGAGGTTGAGGTTCTGGAGCGCGTGCAGCCGTCCGATGCCTTCAGGAGACCGTTGCAGCCCAGCAGAGTGAACGTTCACCGTCATCAGTCGGGTGTTCTCCCGAACGGAGAAGCGCTTGGGGATCGGTGGGCTGAGGGCGATCGCTTCGAAGTGTTCGAGGTTGGGTGCGCCGGCGAGGGCGTCGAGGATGGATGCCGGGGCGTTGTTGACCGTCAACCGTTTCAGGGCCGTGAGCGCCCCGACCCCGGTCAGCTGGACCCCCAGGATCCCCAGGTCGGTGATGTGGCGGAGGTCGGTGCCGGCCAGGTCCACCGTACGCTTTGGCCCATAGAGGCGGAGCGTCTTCAGGTTTGGGTGGACGGGCGGGAGGGAGAGCGGCTCCGGCGGGTTCCGGGACGAATGGTACCGCCGCCCGATGACGAGGGACTGGACCTCAGGGAGGGCGGAGAGATGGCCGAGGAGGGACTCACACAGCGGGTCGGCCCACTTGACGAAGGCGGGCAGCGGCCGACCAAGCTTGAGGCGGAGGTAGTTTTTGAGCGGGGCATCGAGCCAGTGCACATCGAGGAGGGCGTCGTGGAACGCCGGCTCGCTCGCCAGGGCCAGCTCGATGCCTTGTTCGAACAGGTCCCGCTCCCGCCGGCGGGAGAACAGGGGCAGGATCGCCTCTACGCGCTGGGCGACGTCGTCGTTCATCTCACCGGACGGGGATTGGTCGGTCCAGGTCTCCCGGTGGTCGAGGATATCGGGCATGGGGCGTCCAGAAATCAGCGGTCAGGAGAGGATCGGCGCCCCGGTGGCCTGCCGGACCTGCTCCAGGCGGACCCCGGGAGCCAGCTCGACCAGCCGGAAGGCGTCGCCGGCGGTGTCAAAGACACCGAGATCGGTGATAACCCGCTCGACAACTGCCGTCGCGGTGAGCGGATAGTTGCACCGGGCCAGCAGCTTGGGCGCGCCGGTCCTGGTGAGGTGCCGGGTGAGGACGACCACCCGCTTCGCCCCGGCGGCGAGGTCCATCGCCCCGCCGATGCCCATGGTGCGGCCGCCGGGCACGCTCCAGTTGGCGATGTCCCCGTTCGCCCCGATCTGGAGCGCCCCGAGGATCGCGAGGTCGACGTGGCCGCCCCGGATCATCGAGAACGAGGTGCTGCTGTCGAAGGTGGATCCGCCGGCTTTGATGGTGACGGTCTGCTTGCCGGCGTTGATGAGCTGCGCGTCTTCTTCGCCATCGATGGGGAACGGTCCCATCCCGAGGATGCCGTTCTCGCTCTGCAGCCAGACCGGGGCCTCTTCGGGCATCAGGTCCCCGACGAGGGTGGGCAGCCCGATGCCGAGGTTCACCACGGTCCACGCCTTGATCTCATCCAGGGCCCGCCGAGCCATCTGCTGCTTGTTCCAACCGGAGTCGGTCATGCCGTCCTCACCGTTCGATTTTCGATGTAGTCTTCATGGGCTGCGATGTGAACGATCCGCTGGACGAACGCCCCGGGCAGGTGGACATCGTCGGGCTCAAAGCCGCCCAGGCCGACGAGGCCCTCGGCCTCAACGACGGTGGTCGTCGCGGACATGGCCATCGCCGGAGCGAAATTCCGCGCGGTCTTCCAGAACCGCACGTTGCCGAAGGGGTCGGCGCGGTGGGCACGAATCAACGCAAAATCCACATGCAGGGCCCGCTCGAGAAGATAGGGCCGGCCGTCGAACACACGGACGTCTTTGCCATCGGCGACGACGGTGCCCACCCCGGTCGGGGTGTAGAACCCGGCCAGCCCGGCGCCGGCAGCCCGCAGCCGCTCGACGAAGGTTCCCTGAGGGATGATGTCGACATCGACGGAGCCATCGTCCATCGCCGCCTGCAGGTCTTTGTTGTTTCCGACGTAGGTGCAGATGATGCGGCCGACGATCCCGGCCTTGATCCAGGTCGCCAGGCCACGTCCGACGGCGCCCGCGTTGTTGCTCACCAGGGTCAGGTCCCGGGCGCCGGTCTCCAGCACCCCGGCGATGAGCGCTTCGGGGTTGCTGGACAGGCCAAACCCGGCGACCGCAATTCGGTCGCCGTCTTTGAGGTCAAAGAGGGCATCTTGAATGGAGGGGACGATCTTGCCCCCGGAAATGGACACGAACAAACTCCACGATGTGTGGTTCACTCCGGTAGTAATCCCTCAACCAGCCTGAAAACCGGAAATCCGCGGCCCAAACCGGAAACGGACCGTTCGGTCTGAAGCACCCATCCTCAGATGTGCACATCCAGCTGTTTTTCCAGCAGCGCCGCCAGGGCATCATGGGGGACGACATGCTTCTGTTCGCCCTTCTGGGGCATCAGATACAGCCAGTCTCCAGCGGGTCGCTTCGCCCACAGCTCGCCGGTGTAGACGTCGTTGACGTCCCGGTGGCTCCGGCTGAAGAACCGCCACCAGTGAAACTCGACCCGGACGATATCATCGAAGATGCCATAGCCCAGGATCAGCTCCCCTTCGGCGAAGCCTTTCCGCTCCCACCGCTGGCTCTCGCTTCGGACCACGGCCAGCGCCTCTTCAAGGTCGGGAAAGGTCACACGGTCAGTGGGGTCGAGCGGCTTCATCCTGGATCTTTAGCGCACTTTCCCCAACCCGTGAGTCAATCTGCCGCCTTCGCGGCGCGGGTCAGCGAGGCGTACCGGATAAGGAGGACGTTGTCCTCGTGGGTCTCGGTGAATCCGCGGTCAAGGACGGCCTGCTCGATCTCGGGCAGGTGATAGGCGCCCCAGGGCAGGACGAGGACCCGATGGGTCTCCAACGCGTCGTCGATCGCTTCGATGAGGTGTCCATTTCGCAGGGTGAGGATATCGTCCATCAGCCGCTCAAGGGTCTCCGGATCATCGCCAACAGATGTGGAGTATTCCTGAAACGCCGCCAGGAACGCCGGCCAGTCTTCCGCGTCGAGGACCTGTCCGATCTGCTGGATGATGTGGAGGGTCTCTTCAGAGAACGCGGACACATCGAGGTCTGCGTTCTGTACGGGGATCCCGGTCAAAGAAGCGATGGCCCCTTGCTCGCTGAGGTTGAGGCGCTCGGCGACCTTTCCATAGCTGTAGCCGGAGCCGTCTTCTCCCGTCAGCAGCCCGTCCTTATCGCCCACCCCCTCGGCGAGGACGACAGCGTTCTCCTCTGGGATCCCTTCAAGGAGCCTGGGATAGGCGTCTTCATCGCCGATGTGAATCATCCCGATGAGGTGGATCTGGGCGTCGTCTTTCTGATAGGCGCGGTGAGCGACATAGACCCCCTGCCCTCCCAGGCTGACGAAGCCTTTGGTCGCGTAAGAGACCGCATAGGTCGCCGATCCCACAGCGTAGGCGGCGATCAGCATCGGCGTTCCGAAGACCACTCCGAAAAACCGGGCGATCATCCAGATCGGGCGCAGCGGCTGTGCGTGTTCGACGATGCCACCGGCTTTCAAAAGCGGCGCGCCGTCGAGCTGACCGATCCGTGCCACGCTCGCGGCGGTGGCCAGGATCTGCAGGCCGCCCGAGAGGATCATCAGGGTCTTGAGCCCGACCCACAGCGGCAGCGGCATCGCACCGAGGGTGATCCAGGCGACCACGACGATCGGGGGGCCGAAGGCAGACAGCGGGAGCCGATCGGAGAAGACCATGATCGCGGTCACCACGCAGCTCAACAGGACAACCAGGAAGCTCAGCGCGCCCTGCGCCCCGGTGAGCAGCCCCGACGACACCCATCCGACGAGGATCGTGAGCAACCCATCGAGGGCACACAGCACCAGAAACGTGTTCCCGATCACGCGGACAAACGTGGACACCATCA
>JBCBLB010000265.1:0-11995 GCA_038520555.1 Myxococcota bacterium
AACAGAACCGTTGCGCGTCACGCAACGGTTCTGTTCGCCTCACGTGACGTCTTATGGTGAGGTCGATCATGCGTGAGTCTGTGGCGGTCGTGGCTGGATCCGAGACCTGGCGTCGTCTGACCCCGCGTTCGTCTGGGTTGCTTCGTTCCTTGCGGAGAAGACTCTCGGCTCTGGGCGATCTTCTGTCGTTTTCGAGGTTTCGATTCGCGCGCCTTGATTGGTCCGTCGTGCCGAGCGCCTCGCTGACCGCGCGCCAGGAGTCTCAGATCCGGGAGCTGTACACGCGCTCGATTCAGCGCGGCGCGGCGTCGTTCCGCCGCGCGTTCGACGACACGGACGAGTTCTGCCTGGGCATGACGCCGAGCGGTGCGCTGGGCGCGGTGGTCGGGCTGAGCTACATCCGCCAGCAGGTGGACGGGCGCGAGCACATCATCATCTTGTCCGGCACGGTCGCGCTCGACAAGGCATACCGTGGCCGCGGGATCAACAACCTCATCGGGCTGCGCGCCTGGGCGCGTTGTCGGATGGCGAGCCCGGGGGCGGCCCTGTTCTGGGGATTCACCAGCAGCACGGTCGGCGCGTACCTGTTCATGCAGCGCAGCTGCGCAGAGCACTGGCCGCGGCACGACGCGCCGACGCCAGCGCCGATCAAGCACCTGATGGACTGCATGGGGGCCCAGATCGGAGGCTATGACCGGCGCGCCGGCCTCGTCATGTACAACACCAGGCCGCTGGAGGCGCTCGATGGGCCATCTGCTGCGCGGCACCCGGATCCGGCCGTCCGCTTCTATGCCGGACGCAACCCGCAGTCTGCCGCCGGTGGAGCCTTGCTGTGCCTGTGCCCACTCACGACAGCCAACGCCGTGTCCATCACCCGACACATGCTGTCGCGGTATCTGCGGCGGAACAGGACGCGCCGTGATTCCTGATGTTGTTCCAGGGCAACAGGCGACCGCTCAGGAAACACGCGGACCGCGACGGTGCTGGCGTTCATCGCCGGATAACGCCACATCGCAGCCGAGCGGAGCCATGTCTCCCATCCTGCACGGTATCGCGCCAGGATGATCGGCTCTGAGAGGCGCTGTATGTCTCGCGGGAACAGGAACGACATCGGCCATCCTGAAGGACAATCGCCCCAGAAGGGTTGTGAACCCTTTCCTTCTTCGACAGTTTTCGGTACATGCGCCGATCCGCTCGTGTTCTGATGTGAGCCACGCAGCGGCTCCTTGCGGGCGGATACCTGATAAATAGAAGGGCGCCGCTCATCCGGCGGCTCCACGACTTCTTGTTGGGTGTGGGCGATGCATACAACCCTTGACTTCACCCGCTCAGTGGGCTCTCCCACATCCCTCACCCAATACCCTTCGTTGATCGTGCTCTGGTCTGCGGCGGAGCCCTGGCGGATCGGTGAGATGGTGGAGCTCCCCAACGCTCATCGCGCCCACCCGGCGGTCCTGGGGCGGGGGGACCAGGGCGGGGCTCGACGGGTCCGCTTCATCCACCAACGCCCCGCCCTCAACGTCGTGCAGCCGGCGCTTGAGGATGAGTACATCTCCCGGGTCCAGCTCAACATCGCTGCGCGCGGTCGCACGGGTTTTGTGGTTGAGAACGTGGGGCGATGCCCGATGCTCATCAACGGACAGCGCACGAACCAGGGCGAGCTTCGGGTGGGGGACGTCCTGACGCTGCGCCGGCGGTTGATGTTGCTGTGTGTCTCTCGTCCGCGCGTGCTGCCGGCGTTGCGGGACTGGACGCTCGACCTGCACCCCTTCGGTCAGCCGGACGTGTTCGGCCTGGTCGGGGAGAGCCCGGCGACCTGGGCGCTCCGCGAGCAGCTGGCCCTGGTCGCGCCCCGCAACCGCCATGTCCTGCTGTTGGGCGAGAGCGGGACAGGCAAGGAGCTGGCCGCGCAGATCATCCACGGCCTCTCTCAGCGCAACGGACCGCTGATCAGCCGCAACGCCGCGACGCTGCCGGAGGGCCTGATCGACGCTGAGCTGTTCGGCAACATCCAGGACTACCCCAACTCCGGGATGCCTGCGCGCCCGGGGCTCATCGGGAGCGCCAGCGGTGGCTCCCTGATGCTCGATGAAATCGGCGAGCTGCCGACCGCTCTCCAGGCCCACCTGCTCCGGGTCCTCGACGACGGGGAGTACCAACCCCTCGGCGCATCCCGTTCAAAGAAGGCTGACATTCGTCTCATCGCAGCGACGAACCGCGCGGGCTCGGCGCTCAAACCCGACCTGCTCGCCCGCCTCACCCTGAGCCTCCAGACCCCACCCCTCCGCGAGCGGCGGGAGGACATCCCCCTGCTGATCCGCCACCTCTTCGAGCGGATCCGTCGCGAGGACCCCGACATCGGGCAGCGCTTCTATGACCCGGAGCTGGGCGCGGTGCGCATCTCTCCGGGGCTCATCTTCGCGCTTGTCCGCCAGCCCCTGCCCCTCAACGTCCGGCAGCTCGATCAGCACCTCTGGGAAGCGATCCTCGCCGCTCCAGGCGATCGCCTGCGGCTGGTCAGCGCGCTGAAAGCGAGCCTCAAGGCCCCAGAGGTCGAGGCGGCGCGCGCTCCCGCAGAGATCTCCGCCGACCAGGTCCAGGAGGCCCTCAAGGCCACCGGGGGCGTCCTTGCCGAGACGTGGAAGGTGTTGGGCCTGAAGAACCGGTATGTGCTGCGTCGACTGATGCGCAAATACAGGGAACAAGGGGTTCAGTTCGAACGCGGCAGTGCCTCACCCGGACCCGGGCTGCAAAGCGATTCGACGGTGCTTCAGGACGCCCCCGGGGAGCGCGAAGGATAGGGGAGAGGCGCTCAAGGGACGACGCTGTAGGTCGAGGTCGCTGTGTTGGCGAGGCCCCCGGTGACGACGCTGGTGAGCGCGTTCGCTGTGTTGTATCTGCCCCCGGTGACGACGCTGTGGAGCGCGTTCGTTGTGTTGGCGAGGCCCCCGGTGATGACGCTGTGTGAGCTATTGGCGATGTTGTCTTGCCCACCGCTGATGCTGCTGCCACGGCTGCGCGCGTTGTTCTGGACCCCACCGCTGACGCTGCCGATGTCGCCGGTCACGCGGTTGTTTTGTCCCCCGGTGACGCTGCCATAGTCCCCACTGGCGATGTTGTCTTCCCCACCGCTGACGCTGCCATAGTACCCGCTGGCGGTGTTCCGGGCGCCACCGCTGACGCTGCTGTAGTCGCCGGTCACGCGGTTGCTGCGTCCTCCGGTGGCGCTGCCAAAGTCCCCGCTGGCGGTGTTCTGGGCGCCACCGCTGGCGCTGCTGTAGTTCCCCTCCGCGTCGTTGAAGGAGCCCCCGCTGATGCTGCTGTAGTCGCCGATCGCGTCGTTGTAGTGGCCGCCGCTGATGCTGCTGTAGAGGCCGGTCGCGTCGTTATAAAATCCGCCGGTGATGCTGCTGTAGTTGCTGACCGCGTCGTTGCGGAGGCCGCCGGTGACGCTGCTGTAGTCTCCGCTGGCGGCGTGGAATGAGCCGCCGGTGACGCTGCTGTACAGCCCGCGCGCCTGGCTGAAGGATCCCCCGCTGGCGCTGCTGTAGTTTCCACCGGCGGTGTTGAAGTATCCGCCGCTGACGCTGCTGTAGAGGCCGCTGGCGGTATTGAAGCTTCCCCCCTGTGACGCTCGTGTAGGCGGCAGAGAGCGTGTTGCTGAACCCCGCGACGAGGCCACTATGGCTGGAGTAGGTGTGCTCCTCGCCGATGATGAGGTTGTGGCTCCCGGTGCGATCGTCATCTGCGTCGAGATCTTCGTTGTAGCCGATGATCAGGTTGCCCCGCCCGGTCAGGGCGCCGTCGTCATCGGTGAAGCCAGAGCCGGACTGCACATAGACGTTCGCGCCGACGAATTTCACCGCGTTCGCGATGGGGTCGACTTCGACATAAGTGAGCAGGTCGTCCATCCCCTCGACCTGATCTTCGAGCGTCGTGACGCGCCCGGTGTTGGACGTCACCGCCGCGTCGAGGCTGGTGATCGCGGCGAGGTTGGCGTCAATCGCCGCCTGGAGGCTCCCGTTGACCAGACTCAGGTCGACGATCTCTTCCTGGTTGGTCTGGGCCTGGGCCCTCAGCAGGTCGATGCCTGTGAGGTTGTCCGCGATCGCGAGGACGTTGTCGGCGATGTCGCTGGCGTTGCTTTGGATCGACGCAGTGTTCTCGGTGACCTCGTCGCTCAGCGCCGGGAAGCTGAGCTGGAGGTCGCTTACCACGCTGGTCAGCGTCGCCAGCGTCGCTGTATGTGCAGAGACGCTGGCCAGCAGATCGGCCAGGGAGCCGGTCAGCAAGGTCAGGGTTTCATCGATAATCGTCGCCGAGACGCCGCCGAGCATCGCGCCATGCTCGGTGGTCGATTCGGTCTCGTTTCCTCCCGCGACCGTCGCGAAGTTGGCGTTGGCGTGATTTCGCTGTCCGCCGATCGCGGTGGCGTAGCGGTTGGTGGCCCGATTGTTCACGCCGCCGAACGTTGCAGCATACTGGCTGCGCGCTTTGTTGCGGCGCCCGCCGACGGCCACGGCGTTGTCTGCGGTGACTTCGTTCTCTTCACCGACCACCAGGCCGTGCTCGGCGGCATAGCTGTTGTAGTCGCCGACGACGATGTTGTGGCTGCCGGAGCGATCCTCGCTGCCGTCGCCGAGGTTGTCGCCGACGAGGATGTTGCCCAGCCCGTTGATGGGGGCGTTGCCTGTGGCGTTGCTCTGGACGTGGAAGTTGCAGCCGCGGAGATAGACCTCCGTGCCGACCGCAACAAGCTGACAGCCTGAACGGTTCTCATAGATGACGTCCATCGAGCCAGCGTCGGGCGCGCCGGTGTCTGCGATGCCTGTGTCGCCAGTATCCGTAGACTGTGCGAGGGCGCCTGTGATGGTGAGGAAGAAGATCATGGTGGTCTCCGGGGCAGGGAGGGCGGCGATTTTCTCGTCCCCGATGAGGCAAGTTCCGTTCCATCGCTGGCGTCCCGAAACAGGGCTTTCGTTAGAACGGAAGCCGGGGCTCGACCCGGGCGAAGGGGCGGGCGCCTCGCTCCGCCAGGATGGGCCACGCGCTGCACATGCGGCCACTACACCCTCGACTGTTCGCTGGGGCACGGGGCATGGCAGAGGTGTGGGCGGCGAGCCCCACCCAACGCCTTCACCGACTGGAAACAGATTCCACCTGACCTTGCGCGTCTCCGGCGGCTCACCTCAGGCCCCATCATGTGAGATCAATGCCTTATCCTCTCTGAACGTTTATCTTGTCCTGAAGTACCGGGATTTCCCGGGTAGGGTATGGTGTGAAGGGGTGCCCTCGACCTGCGGCAACCATACATACAGACCAGGGGGAAAGCATGAAAACCATTCTGCCATTCGCGCTCCTCGGCCTCACTGGATGCGGTGGGGTCGGGGTGTGTCAGTCCACTGCGGTTGAATTTGAATTCGGGCTGCGGGTGTATTGCTACAGCGACTACGACCGGGCGGAGTGTGACGCCAACCAGACCGATCAGGTCAACGGCGCAGACTGGGAGTTCCACTCAGGCCAGACCTGCGATGAGCGCGGACTGGATGAAGGCTCGAACCCCTGGCCATGATGGGCACGAGATCCTCGACAGGATCCCCTGTAGGCAGCATGTGTTCTGAGCGGCCTGTCTGCGTTTCATTCATCCCTCCAACACTCTCTTCACCCATCAACACAATCAAAGGTAGACCCCATCGCCGACTGGATGCGATACGGTAGAATATTGCCTCTAAGTTTACGTGTCAGGTTTAATAAGGTGAACCGTTGCAGTGAATTCAATTGGAGTAACCTTTTCATTTCGGGATGGCGCATCACATGTGGGTGAACTGTGGGATCCATCTGAATTGTTTGGGACCATTCCGGGTTTGTCCTGGTGGACGGTTCATGGGAACTGAAGACGTGTCATACTTGTCATGTCAAGCCCCTCCCCATCCGAGTTCACACCATGTCCACTGTCCTCCTGCTGACCGCTGCGCTTCCCCTCACTCCCATCACCATCGACCAATCCGTCCCGTTTCGGACGACCGGGGAGTACACCCTCTCCGCGCGCCTGTTTTCTCAGACCATCGATGATGAGCGCCAGATCGCCATCGCCATCGGCAACACCATCCTCGTCACAGAGCGACAGCGGGATTTCGACCATGCGTACCTGGTGCCTACCCGACGCGGGTACGACTACCTCATCGTAGAGACCACGTTTGGCGGCCCCGGCACCTGTCTGCACCACCAGGACATCGACATCTACCTGATCGACAGCTTCTCTGATGGGGGATCTGTGATCCAGAACAAGAAGTCCGTGAGCACAGGTGGGTTGCTCGCATGCACCGAAGAATACGCCGCATGTGGTTGTGGCGTCTGGGAAGCCGAGGTTCGCTTTTCATACCTCGAAAACGGCTTGCTGCAGTTGTCTACACAACACAGCACGCAACTGCACGGTGGTGGGCCCGCTGAGTCCCCTCCGCCCCCGGTTGTACTTGAGCTATAAGCTGGTTCAGCTAAACACTTTCGGTAGACCAGCCTCGTCCTCGCTGGTGTTCGTCACCGCTGATTCTTCTGGCTGTTTGTTCGGGTGAGTTGCTGACTTCAGGCAGGGCGAGGGGCAGGTTTCGCCGAAATCGTTGTGAGATCCGGTGAGTTTGGTGTGTATGGTCACGGCTGAGTGTGGGGATGTGGTCTGTTCAGTTCTTCATATTGTTACTTCAGAAACAAAATTGCCCTCACCACAACCACCGATGATGGCCCTGCCCCCTCTCAGGAAAATCACCGGGCTGACTTTGAGCCTTCCTTGCGACAGATGAACCCTGAGTTCGGGAATATACAAACTCTGAAAGATTCGGAGAGAAGTCGTGAAGAACATCATCGAGAAAGCAACAACCCTGGCCGTCGGGTTGACCGCAGGGGGATTTGTTGCTGCTCTGCTCAGCTGGTTCGTCAGCACCATGACCATGCAACTGTCACTGGCTTTTGGCGTATGGATGCTGGTTGTGGTGGGGCTGCTGACCAGCCTGAACGTTATCATCAAACAAGAGGTCGTCATCTCGATGTCTGGGGTCCGTATCCCTGTTTCGGGGCCAATGGCCGTACTGATCGGGGTGGGACTGTCAATCATCGAGATCATCCTTCTGGTACTTGGGACCTACCTGATCGGCTATGAACTCATTCAGCTTCCAGGAGATCTCATCAGACAGTGGGAGGCGATCGGGGGAACCGGTGATGTCTCGTTCGATTGGAGATACTTATGGTTTGTCTTGACCTTTCCCTTTGCACTGCTTATCGGTCTGATCACGACGATCATCGTGATCCGGAAGCTGAGCTGAACGAACCCTGGCTTACGAAGGTGGTTTCTGGCGAAATTTCTGCAGGAATTGCTTGACGGCCAAGAGGTCCTATCCTCTCCTCACCGCCACGCCTTGTGCAGATTGCGTACCTGTCAAAGAGGCAGATAGAGCACCACTTCTGATGTCTTCTTGAGGACCACCAGGGTGATCTCTGCGCTGTCGTCGTTCAGCGCGAACACATACGTGTCCCCGGTCGCCTGGAAGTAGAACGGCTGTCCCTTGATCTCCTCGATCGCCTTGTTGAGCGCCTGCTGGACGAACGCATCCGAGGCCGGCGCCGCGTCGGATGCGTCATACACCTCGACGTCTTCCAACGAGATGGGTCGATCGGAGCCGCAGCGTCGGTCAAGGAGCCGAGATGGTGCGGGAGCCGGGAGACGCAGGGTCGCCGAGTAGTGCATGGTGCTCGGGATCGTCCACAGCTCCCAGGATGATTCTTCGGCGAACAGGGTGCGGTATGCCACCACACCAGCGTCCGGATCGTAGACCCACCACTGACGCGCCAGGCGAGGGAAGATGGCCAGACAGTCGGCGACGCTCGCCGTCGAGGCATGCGTATGAACGGTGAAGTCTTCAGGGAACTTGAGCATTTGGGCCCGTAACACCGCCCGGACTGTTCCTGCTCAAGAAACAAAGTCCTCGTCGTCGAGGATGATCGAAGCGGACGGTACACCTCACAGAGGACCCGATCGCCCCGAGACTACGCCCCGGCGCGGACCGCCATTGCTGTGGTGAGCGCGCTGTGAACTCCGGCAACGCCACCTGGCCGGGCCTCGCAGGCTGAGGGACGGCGGGTTGGTCGACCGCATCGCGCTCGCCTTTGCTGCCCGCCTGCGGAGAGCGCATCGATCTACGCCGAACGTCTCATCGGCCCAAAGACATACCGGAAAGCTGATTCTTACGGCGACGGGAGACAGGTGAGGAACCTGAGTCGCGCGACAAGCCCACCGCAACGACCTTCCCTGACCACAACATTCACCCGCTGAATTGCCTGCCCGTGCTCGGAACTCATCGCCCAGCTCGCCCAGGCGGCGACGTTCGCCTTGGAGACAGGGGCCGATCTGTCCCCAGATACGCCATCCCCATCGGGTAATGAAGTGTAGAAGATCTACGAAAGATCCTCAATGACAAAAAACGATAAGCCTTGACTTAGAGCAAATAGAATCGTCATCTTCATTATCTGTGATTTCATAACTGTTGTTTAACCTTATCAAATACTTCTACGCAGAAAACAGTTAGAAGTTTTATTTACGAGTCAATATATCTGTAACCTGCTGCTGCTTGTCGACAACACCGGCCTCGCCCGAGCGGCGGCGCTCCGGACTACCGAACAGCGGTTGTAGAACGCCGCAGATACCTGGTGAGTATGGCGGGAGCTGATGGTGCTGGGTCAGGCCTCGCAGGTATCTGAAACGCATCCGCTGCGAGAAAATTGGGCGCGCCCGGTGTCCCTGAGCGTTTTCCGGATCCCGGACTTCATGTCACGGGTGTGGTCTTGGGGTGACGTCATCCCCCGAGCGACGAGCACTCAGTCAAACAGGGGGCGTAAGTCTTCGCAGAGCGAATTGACTTCGGCACTGTTGATGGCGATGTCCGCGTTCGGATGGGCGCTGGCGCCGAGGGTTTGGACTCTGCTGGTGAAGGCCCCTGGGGCGAACAGGGGGGTCAGGTCGACATCGCCCTGGCGAATCACGATCTCCTCGGTCCCAACCCTCTCCAAACTCTTGATCTTTTTTGAGAGTTGGGTTTTAAGAGTTCCTTTCGCGACCTTGCCTGCTTTGGCCTCAGCCATCGTCTCGGGGACATAGAGCCCATCCTCCTTGACGACCACGAGGTTATCCAACTCCGCGAGGTCCCTCCACCCTGAGAGGCGCTCTGCATCGGGCTGAGAGACTTTCAGGCCCACCAGGACCTGCCGAGTGAGCCCGTCCGCGGCGCTATTTTCTCGTGCGTTCTTCTCCAGGAGTTCGGCGGTGAGGATCTCTGCGACGACCCCGCGGAGCTTGTTGTCCGGCGGTTGGCCCTCATACGCTTCGCTCATCCAATACCGGATGTCCGCGTTGTCCAGCAAGCGCACCAGGCGCGCCGCCCGGACGGCGTCCGGAGCGTTGGTGTCGAGCACGACCTCGTCCGCACCATCGATCGTATCCAGGACGTCATGGATCTGCTTGAGCGCCAGCCGGATCGGATCGCTTTCGACAAAGCGGGCCAGATCGGCGACCACCGACGCCTCCAGCATGCGGATCCCTTGTACATTGCCCGCCTCGGCCAGGCTGGCGAGCAGGGCCATCAGGTTCTGGTTGGCGTATTTCTCATTGATCAGCTGCTCTTCGATGCCCATGGAAGAGGACAGCATCTCCTGGAGTTCGGCGATCATCCTCATCGAGGAGTCGATAATTCCAGCAAAATCGTCCATCGTTCCGCTCATTGAGCCCTCGCGTTCACTGGGAGATGCACATCAACGCGCACCTTTCATTGTAAGGTCGAGATCAGACGGATTCAGGTTACAAGATCGCGCCGCCCGCAACAAGAAAGGTGGGCACAGCGGTGTATGGGACTGATCGCCTGTGTCTTCAACATGGGCACATCAGCAGGGGAGTCACCGCCAGTGTTCCGCTCAGGGCGCGTAGCCTGCCAGGCCAGACGTGGTGTTGCTGGAGCCGCCGTAGACGGTGCTGTAGTTGCTGGACGCGTCGTTGCTCACCCCGCCGAGCACCGCAGCCGCCAGCCCCGTCACGTCGTTCCCATCGCCGCCGACAATGACGCTGTAGTCCCCGTCGGTCGAGTTCCCTTCGCCGCCGACAGCGACGCTGTAGTCGCCGCGCACATAGGACACGTACCCGCCGAGGCCGGCCGAGTAGTCGCCAAATAGAGAATGCCGGGCGCCCCCGTTGATCGAGCTGTAGTCTCCCCCCGCCCCCCCCTGGCTGCCGCCGCTGATCGCGCTGGCCAGCCCCGACGCTCCGCCCTGGCTGCCGCCGCTGATCGCGCTGGACTGGCCAGAGGCGGATCCGTCCTCGCCGCCGCTGATCGAGGCATAGGTGCCGGATGCCTCGTTGGTGTCTCCGCCAGAGGCGGACGCATAGTCGCCTGAGGCCGTGTTTCCGTACCCACCCGAGACGCTGCTGTAGTCCCCGGTCGCATCGCCGAGGTTGCCGCCACCGACCCAGGCTGCGTACCCGGTCGCCTCGTTGCCTGCGCCGCCGCTGACGGCTGCGATGTTTCCGCTCGCGTCGTTGCCGCTCCCGCCCAGCACCGAGGTGTAGTTTCCGCTCGCGTCGTTGTAGAAGCCACCGCTGATGGCGGCGTAGTCCCCGGTCGCTTCTCCGTTGCGTCCGCCGCTGATGGCGGCGTTGGTCCCCGAGGCGGTGTTGGAGATGCCCCCGCTGACCGACGCGTACCGCCCAGACGCGGTGCTCGACGAGCCCCCGGACACGACGCTGTTGTTCCCGCTGGCGGTGTTGTTGTAGCCAAACGACACCGCGTAGTCCCCATCGATCGCGTTCCGGCTGCCCGCCACCAGCCCGCCAAAGCTGGTCCAGTCATGGTCGTCGCCGACCACGAGGTTGTGGCTGCCGGTGCGCGCCCGGCCCACGCCGCTCGACTCTTCGTTGTAGCCGATGATCAGGTTCCCGAGACCGGTCAGGCTGCCGCCGTCGTTGGTGGTCCCAGAGCCCGACTGGATATAGACGTTTGCCCCGCTGAAGACGATCTCGTTGTTGGTCGTGTCGACGCTGACGTACGCCAGCAGGGTCGAAGCGTCTGCGCCACCGTCCGCGCTCACCATCTCCGCCTCGATGTCCGAGACCCGGCTCAGCAGGTCCGACAGGTCCAGGTCCGTGATCTCGGTGTCGACGTATGTGACCGTGGCGTAGCCGGCGAGGTCGGTGCGGGTCAGGTAGTCATCCTCGATGGCATTGATCCGAGACGTCGCATCGCTGAGGTCATCCACCTGCGCATAGTCTGCCAGCTCTGTCGTCGTCGCGTAGCCGGCGAGATCGGTGCGGGTCAGGTAGTCGTCTTCGATGGCATTGATCCGAGACGTCGCATCGGTCAGGTCATCCACCTGCGCATAGTCGCCGAGGTCGCGCGCGAGGGCGTAGCCCTGGGCGGAGACCCAGGACTCGGTCGCGTAGCCGGTGAGCGCGCTGCTGGTCAGGTAGTCCGACTCTACCGTCGTCAGTCGGCTGTCGAGGCCGAGCAGGTCGGTGTGGGTCAGGTAGTTCTGGGCGGAGACCCAGGACTCGGTCGCGTAGCCGGTGAGGTCGGCGCGGGTCAGGTAGTCGATCTCGATCGCAGCGACGCGGCCAGAGACCGAAGACAGGTCCCCGGCGCCGGCGTAGTTCTGCTCGGTCACCCAGGTCTCGGTCGCGTAGCCGGTGAGGTCGGCGCGGGTCAGGTAGTCCGCTGTGATGGCGGACAGGCCAGCTTCCAACTCCATGAGGTCAACATCACCCGAGAAGGCTGCCAGCTCATCGGCCAGGGCGTCGAGCTGCGTCGAGAGGCTCGCGTTCTCCTCGATCAAGGCGGTGACGGTATCCTGGAGGTCGCTGTTGTCGCCCTCCAGGACCTCCAGCCGCTCCAGGAGGTCGTTGACGTCGACCTCTTCAGTGGCATCAACGTTGATGTCGCAGGCGGTCAGCAGCGCCAAAAGAAAG
>JBCBLB010000480.1:0-7732 GCA_038520555.1 Myxococcota bacterium
AGGATCGTGAGCAACCCATCGAGGGCACACAGCACCAGAAACGTGTTCCCGATCACGCGGACAAACGTGGACACCATCACCTCCCTGGATCAGCAGGTTCGGATACAATCGCTGAACCTTGTTCCAGTTATCGAGGAGACACGATGAAGGTCCAGGATGTAATGACGGTCCCTGCGTATTCTTGCAGGGTGGGCGACACGCTGAACCGGGTGGCAGAGCTGATGTGGGAGCATGCGATCGGCCTGCTGCCCGTCCTTGACGCCGACGGTCGCCCGGTGGCGGTGATCACCGATCGGGACGTGGCGATGGCGACGTTCCTGACGGGCCGCCGCCTGTCTGAGATCCCGGTGGCCCAGAGCATGTCCAGGGGGCTTCATGTGGCCCGCATCGACGAAGGCTTGGATGAGGTTCAGCTTCGGATGGCCGAGGCGAAGGTTCGCCGCCTGCCTGTGCTCAACGAAGACGACGCGTTGGAAGGGATCGTCTCGGTCGACGACCTGATCCGGGCGGCGGCCGCGGGTTGGCGCTTGTTGGAGGCGCCGATGCTCCTGGAAGCGCTCGGCCAGATCGCCCACACGCCGATCGAGCGCCAGATCGCAGAGGCGCAGGAGGAGGCCGCCGCGGAGGTTGCGCTGGAGGCCGCGGGGGACGCGGTGCGTGCGGGGTTCCAGCAGGCGGCATCGGATCTCAAGGCGCGTCGGGACGCGCTTCAACTGCAGATGCACCTGGCGGGTATGGAGGCGCGCACGGAGTGGGAGCAGCTTGAGGAGCGGTGGCAGGGGCTACAAAGCACCATCGTCCGCGCAGAGCGCAAGGCCGAAGCAGACATTCAGCGTACGATCTCAGACATCGGCGAGGGCTACCGCCAGCTTCGAGACGCGATCCTGGGCCGGGGCAACGAAGAGTAGCATGGCTCAATCAGGCAGCAGCGGGAGCTGGGCGGGGTCGTAGACCGCGATGAGGCGGACGTGTCGCCATGCGCCCCGGGAATGTTCCGGGGCGGCTTCGCTGCCATAGCCCTGGACCTTGTGCCAGCTGTGGGGCTGGTGCATCAGATGGCGAGAGACGTAGTAGCGCGGGGCGTTGGCCCGTCGCTCCGAGAGGCTGAGGTTCCACGCCTCGCTGCCCCAGTCATCGGCGCTGGCGACAGAGACGATGAGGAGGGGGCGGCCACGGGACTGTCGGGCGAGGTGATCGAGGAAGCGGACGAGGCGCTGCTGCTGGCTGCTGGGGAGCCGCGCGCTGTTCCATCGAAAGAACAGGGTGATCTCGCCGGTCCCCTGGGCTCGGGCGATCTGGAGGAGCTCATCGAGCTGGCCCTCGATGACCTGCTGGTTGTCGAGGATCTGGTCGACCTTCCGCTCGATGCGTCCGACGCGGCGGTGGGTCGCGCCGGGGTTGACACAGGCGAGGCTGAAGGCCAACAACAGAGACACGACGCCGAAGAGCCGTGTCCGGGGGGGCGTCCGGAAGGGACGAAGGGTGCGGGGCATCCTGCGCTCCGGTGGTTGGGGGAGAGCAGGATACCTCACTGCGGCGGGTTATTCCGCGGCGGCGAGCTCACCGGGCTGGTAGGTCGAGAAGCTCTTGAGGTAGCCCTCGTCGCGGTCGGGGTGATCGAACATCCAGGGCATGACCTTGACGAGGTAGGTGCTCTCGAACTGCAGCCAGATGGAGTCATCGGCGCCGCGGGAGGGCTTGTCGGCGTCGGCGTCGTCCATATTGACGTTGTGTTTGTAGCTTCCGGTCGAGACGCCGTGGGGGGTCAGATAGGGCGTATAGGAGAAGGTGCCCGCCTGCCAGGGCCCGGTGTCATGGGGGCTCTGGAGGACCATGTTGAACTCGACGGCGGAGTTCCGGTGAAAATACGGCGGGCGGAAGGTGTGCTCGGCGACGTCCCACCGTCCCAGGAAGACACCGACGTCGATGGCGTTCCGGCCGCGGGTGTCCATGGGGCTGGTGAGGACGGTGTAGATGCTGGGATCGGGGTGATCCCAGCTGACGGAGCCCAGGCTGTTAAAGTTCCGAAGATCGTACATAAACGGTGCATAATTCCCATGCCATGCGACGACATCGAAGGGCGAGTGGGGGGAGTCGATCTCAAACAGCCGCCCGCCCTGGCGGACGACGATGGTGTAGGGCTCCGCTCGGTTCTCGTAGCTGGCGACCGGGGCGAGGAAGTGCCGCTCATCGGCGAGGCTGTTGGCGCCGAACAGCCCCCGCTCGGGGAGCATGAAGTGGGCGTCGAACAGCTCGGCGACGAAGCCGCGGGCCTGCCCATCGGGCAGAAAGACCTGGAAGCGGATGCCACGAGGGATGATGAGGATCTGCCCGGTGCCGGCTTCCAACCAGCCCAGCTCCGTGCGGACCCGGAGGCGCCCGAGCTGTGGGGCGAGGAGCAGGTCACCGTCGATGTTCGAGAAGGCGACGTCGTCCATGTCCTTGTTGGCGGCGAAGACGTGGAAGGCGGCGCCGTTTCGGGTCAGGGCGCTGCCCACCCCGCCGAAGGTGACCAGCCCATCGAGGAAGTCGGTCGGCTGGGTGGGCATGGTGACGGGCTTGAACCGCATCACCTCCGGAGAGGGGACCGCCTCTGAGAAGTCGCCAACAAACCGACCGACGGGCCGCGGACGGAAGTGCTGATCGAGGTTCTGGGGCCGGAGACGGTAGAGCCACACCCGGCGGTTCTCCGCCCGATGCACGGTGAAGCCGGTCCCGTTGATCTGCTCAGCGAACAGACCGAACGGCGCCTGCCGGGGGCTGTTCTGGGTTCGGGGAAGGGCGCCCTCTACGGCCTCTGTGGCGAAGGCGTTGCCGAATCCGATCTGGTAGCGAAGTTCGTCGGTAGACATCGTAAAAATCTCCTGAAAGTGATGCGGAAAGCCGCTCAGATCATGTCGAAGAACAGGGCCTCAACGTCTTCGTTCGCCTTGAAGGTGACCGCGTCGGCGTCGACGATGGCCAGCCCGTCACCGGCCATCAGCAGCGCCCCGTTGACCTCAAGCTGGCCCTTGATGAGCTGGACCCACCCACGGTGGCGGGCCATCGTCTGCGCGGCGCTCTGGCCCTGACGGAGCAGGACCCGGTACAGGTCGATGTCCTGGCCGATGGTCAGGGAGCCTTCACGGCCGTCCTGGGAGACGACCAGCTGGACGCCGTCCCAGGTCCTGGGGAAGCTCTTCTGCTCATAGCGGGGCCGGGTGCGAAGCTCGCTGGGCTGAATCCAGATCTGAAGGAAGTGAACCGACTCATCATCAGAGGGGTTCATCTCACTGTGCGCGACACCGGTGCCAGCACTCATCAGCTGGACATCACCGGGGACGATCACCGATCCGGTGCCCATCGTGTCCTTATGGCCCAGCTGGCCGGCGACGACGTAGGAGATGATCTCCATGTCCCGGTGAGGGTGGGTGCCGAAGCCGCGAGCGGGCTCGACCGTGTCTTCGTTGATGACACGGAGCGGGCCAAACCCCATAAACCGCGGATCGTAGTAGTTGGCGAAGGAGAAGGTGTGGCGGCTGTTGAGCCAGCCGTGGTTTGCATGACCGCGATCATGGCTGCGGCGGATTTCCATTTGCATGATGACCTCTGAAATGTCTTGCTGACGGTGTATAGGTAAAGCCACAGCGAACGTTGACAACGGCGCAAAAGTGCCAACTCGATTTGCAGGAACGCACAGATGAAATGGGATGACGTGCAAATTTTCCTTTCTGTGGCCAGGAACCGCAGCCTCGCAGCCGCGGGGAGAGCACTGGGGCTCAACCATTCGACGGTGTATCGTCGGATCCGCTCCCTGGAAGCCTCCCTCCGGGTCCGATTGTTCGATCGCACCGCCGGTCGATACACCCTCACCCCGGCCGGCGAGGAGGCCCTCCCCTACGCCGAACAGGCCGAGACCCTCATGCTCGCTTTCCAACGCTCTGCCGAAGGAAGGGACGAGGTCCCCTCTGGACCGGTCTCCTTGACCGCTCCAGAGTCGCTGCTCAACGTCCTGGCTCCGCACCTCGCCACGTTCCGAGCGCGCTTCCCCCAGATCGACTTAAACGTCATCTTCAGCGACCGCTTCTTTGATCTCAGCCGACGCGAAGCCGACGTCGCCCTTCGCCCAACCGCGGAGCCCCCCGAAGACGTGACCGGGCGCCGGATCGCCAGCATCGCCTGGACGGTCTACGCCCCCGCGGACGTCAACCTCACCGAGCAGCCGTCGCTGCCCTGGGGCGTCTACACCGACGACCTGGACCGTCTCAACGCGACCATCTGGCGAAAGAAGCACCACGCAGACGAGCCGGTGCTGCTGTCGGTCAATTCGGTCCCCGCGATGCTGGCTGTCATCTGTGCGGCGCGGTGTCAGGGGCTGCTGCCCTGCTTCGTGGGGGATCCCGATCGGACCGTCCAGCGAATCCAAGACGTGATCCCAGAGGCCGCCAGCGCCCTCTGGCTGTTGGTTCACCCTGATCTTCGGAAGACCGCCCGCGTCCGCGCCCTGTTGGACCACCTCTGGGACACCCTCCAAAACGACATCGACCGGTTTGAAGGCCAGCTCCCCCAACCCTGAAACAAACCCCAGGCGCATCCAACAGGTGACTTCTACAGAAGTATACTGAAACCTTTATTTTCCAATAACAATACGCAACGTCTTGCAAATGTAGCAAAAAACGAGACGCGGCGTCTCTTATACTTGGAAATATTCGAGACGATCTGTCTCGAATTGGGAAAGATGAGGATAAATGGAACAAAAGAACCCCGCCGGCTGGCGGGGTTCAGAGTGCTTGTTTTGGGAGGCTTCAGTTGATGAAGCTGGCCTCGAAGGCGAGCTGTCTGGCGGTTTCTGCTTCGGCCTCGGTGAGGATGTCGCTCTCTTCGAGGAGCGAAAATTCGCGTCGAAGGGACGTTGAGCAGAGGTATGTGCCATCGGTGTTGATGGTGAAGCGGACGCCGGATTCCAGGAAGGAGCCGAGGATATACTTGAACTCTTCGAGGTGCCGGACCGCGCGGGTGTGGAGGTTTGAGGTCGGACAGATCTCAAGGACCGTGCCGGTGTCTGCGAGGATCTTGGACGCCTCTTCGCTGTAGGCTGCGCGGATGCCGTGTCCGATCCGACTGGGCTTGAGGTTCTTGACCACGGCGATGACGCCCTCCCCTGAGGTCGACAGGGTCTCGCCGGTGTGGATGGTGGTCCCCAGCCCGGCCTCCCGAGCGCGCTTGAAGATGGTGGCGTATTTTTCGACCTGATCCTGGAGCTCGACGTTGTGGGTCTCGGTCCCGGCGAGGTCGATGCCGATGATTCCGCGATTCTTGTACTTGATCGCCTTGTCGAGGATGATCTCGTTCTGTTCGGGCGGGAACTCTCGGGCGAGGCAGAAGATGAGGCCGGCTTCGACGGAATACTCCAAACACGCCTGGTCCATGCCGCGGATGGCGGCGTGGATGATGTGGTCAAGGTCCCGCTCGCCGCCCTGGTTCCGCTTCATGGGGTTGAACCGCAGCTCGATGCGTTCGACGCCAGAGGAGCGGTACTCCTTGCTGATGATCTCATAGACGCTGCGCTCGATGGCCGCCGGGGAGGACTGGATCTTCTCGGTCCACTGGTGAAGGATGTGGAGATAGTCGTCGAGGGAGCGAATTTTTCTGGGGTTGACGGTGATGAGCTGCTGGAACTCCCAGTAGTCTTTGACGGGCAGCCGCAGGCCCTGCTGGTGGGCGATCGACCACATGATGTGCGGTGCCACAGACGCCCCGACGTGGATGTGCAGGTCACAGAGGGGTTTGGGTCGCATTTGATCCTCGTTTCGGGGTTCCCCTTGTCCTATCATGCCGTCCCCTCATAACGATGAAATGAGCGAACCGAATAGCCCGCCGTATGCGGCGGCTCCTCCGACGAGACGGTGACAACCCGGTCTCGAACAAAACGTCACCGCCGACTGAGGCCCCCCCGGGGAGGCCCGGGTGGGCCCGGTGAGCTTCACCGGCGGCGGGGGAACAGTCGCCGCCGCGGCGGGTCATCGGAGTCATCCGACGCGTCGTCGTCCTCGATCGCCGCCCCCAGCAGCCGGCTGAAGGCGTCTCGCAGCGGATTCGATGCGGGGCAGTCGGCGGTCTCCCCTTCGAAGACCCACTCCTGGCGAAGGTCTGCGCACCCCGCGGCGCAGCGCGCTGGCCGGAACTCGTCGGCGCACCAGTCGATGAGTTCGAGCCCCTCGGGTGGCTCTGGGAGCGAGGTCTTCAGACCGGCAGCGTCGACGAACCGGGCCCAGGCCGGCAGGGCGGCTTTGCCCCCGGTGAGCCCCAGGTCCTTGCCCCGATCGAAGCCCACCCAGACGGCGACGACCACATCGCCGGTGAAGCCGACGAACCAGGCGTCGCGCGCGTCGTCGGTGGTCCCGGTCTTGCCAGCGGCGGCGCCGTCCAGGCCATGGAGACGGGCGGCCCGGCCGGTGCCCGTCTCCATGACCTCTGCGAGCATCGAGGTCACCAGCCACGCCGCCTCCGGGCTGGCGATCGCCTCCCGGCGCTCTGCTTCCCGGAACTGGATCTCACCGGCGCTGTTCTGCGCGTCCACGACGAACTTCGGCGACACCACCTCGCCCAGGTTCGGAAACACCGTATACGCACCGGCCAGCTCCAGCGGCGTCGCCTCGAAGCTGCCCAACGAGGACGACGGATAGGCGGTCGCCTGACTCAGCCCCGCCTGCTTCCAGAACGACGACAGCCGGCTCATCCCCACCGACTCGGCCAGCCGCACCGCGGGGATGTTGCGGCTGTCCGCCAGCGCCCGACGCATCGACATCTCCCCCCGGAAGGTCCCATCGTAGTTCTTCGGCGCCCAGGGCTGGCCGTTGACGGTCCGCTCCAGGGGAGCGTCCGCGATCATCGCGCCCGGCGAACGGCTGTGATCGTCGTTGATCGCTGCGAGGTAGGTCAGCGGCTTGACGGTCGAGCCGATCTGGCGGGCGCCAGAGGTGACCCGATTGAACTGGGTCTCGCCGAAGTCACGACCGCCGACCATCGCCAGCACCGCGCCGTCGCTGGCGCGGAGGGCCACAAGCGCCATCTCCGCACCCCCGACCCTCGGATGGTGCGCCTCCAGATCCGCGAGGCTCTCGACCACCACATCCTCGGCGATGCGCTGCAGGGCGGGCTGGAGGGTGGTCCGGACCGTCCACCCCTGGCCGCTGATGACCCCATCTTCGCCCACTTCAGACTCGATCCGCTCCAACGCAGCCGCGACCAGCCAGGGGCTCTTTCGACCCGTCGACGTCGGCGCCAGCTGCAGCGGCAACGCCTTCGCTTCCTCAGACTGGGCGGCGGTGATCCAGCCCCGCTCGGCCATCCGCCGAAGGGCCAGATCCCGACGCGCCAGGGCCCGCTCGGGGTGGCGCAGCGGCGAGTAGCGGTTGGGCGCCGAGATGATCCCAGCGAGGGTCGCCGCCTCACCCAGCGTCAACCGCTCCGCCGACTTCCCGAAGTAGATCCGGGCGGCCTGGTCGATGCCGGCGATCGCGGCAGCGCCCACCTGGCCCAGGTAGATCTCATTGAGGTACAGCTCCAGGATCTCATCTTTGGTCCGGACGCTCTCCAGGCTCACCGCAAGCAGGGCTTCGCGGGCCTTTCGCTCATAGGTTCGATCGGCGTTCAAGAACAGGTTCTTGACCAGCTGCTGGGTGAGCGTAGAGCCCCCCTGCGCGACCGCGCCCTGGGACATGTTGGCGATGACTGCACGGGTGATGCCGAT
>JBCBLB010000786.1:0-4177 GCA_038520555.1 Myxococcota bacterium
CCGTCCATGGCGTCTCCAAAGAGATCGAGATTCCCCGATCGAGCATCTGCGAAGTGTGCGACGGCACAGGCGCAGAGCCCGGCACCGAGCTGAAGACCTGCCCCACCTGTGGCGGCGTGGGGGAGGTCTTCAGCTCGGTGCCGGGCTCTGCGCCTGTGCCGTCGCACACTTCGCAGATGCTCGATCGGGGAATCTCGATCTCTTTGGAGACGCCATGGACGGCCTCCATAAAGTCGATGTCGAGGCGATACTGCAGATCGGAGCCGGCGCGGATGCGCTGGCCCCCCCGGCCGCGCGCGCCCCCGCCGCCGAACCCGAACAGATCGCCGAACAGATCGGAGAAGTGGTTGAAGATCTCGTCGGAGTTCTGGAACCCCGGGTTCTGCCCGGCGCCGCGAAGGCCGGCGTGACCGAAGCGGTCATAGGTGGCCCGCTTCTGCTCATCAGAGAGCACCGAATACGCTTCGCTGGCCTCCTTGAACATCTCTTCGGCTTCGGGGTTGTCGGGGTTCCGATCGGGGTGATGCTTCAACGCCAGCTTGCGATACGCCTTCTTGATCGTCGATGCATCGGCTTCACGGGCGACGCCCAGCACTTCGTAATAATCGCGAGGGGCATCCATCGGCCTACACTCCTGAAACTCGGTGAGGGGGGCTGATCGTTGGATCAGCCCCCCTGAGCAATTCGAACCTGATGGTTGATCAGGGGAAGAAGAGATAACCGCCTGACCGGATTCGTCCGGTCAAACGTTCACGCTCAGGCTTCCTCAAAGTCGGCGTCGATGACGTCGTCGCCGGGGCCTTCCTTGCTGGAGCCGTCATCGGCGCCGGGCATGGGACCGGCGCCGGGTGCGCCTTCGCCGCCGGCGCTGTACGCAGCCTGGGCGAGCTTATGGCTGGCGGCTTCCAGGGTGGCCTTGGCATCATCGAGCTGAGCCTTGTCGTCCGAGTCCAGCGCCTCACGGGCGCCAGCGACGGCGGCCTCGACCTCGCTGACTTCCGACTCGGGCAGCTTGTCGCGGTTCTCGTTGAGCATCTTCTCGGTCTGGTAGACCAGGCTGTCAAGGGAGTTCCGGGCTTCGATCAGCTCCCGACGGGCCTCGTCTTCGCCGGCGTTGGCTTCGGCTTCGCGCACGAGGCGATCGACCTCAGACTTGTCGAGGCCGGACGAAGAGGTGATGGTGATCTTCTGCTCTTTGCCGGTGGCCTTGTCCTTGGCGGTGACGTTGAGGATGCCGTTGGCGTCGATGTCGAAGCCGACCTCAATCTGCGGGACGCCGCGGGGAGCGGCGGGGATGCCGTCCAGACGGAAGGTCCCGAGCAAGCGGTTGTCCTTGGCCATCGGGCGCTCGCCCTGGTAGACGTGGATGTCCACGGCCGACTGGTTGTCCGCTGCGGTCGAGAAGATCTCACCCTTCTTGGTCGGGATGGTGGTGTTCCGCGGGATGAGGACGGTGTTGACGCCGCCGAGGGTCTCGATGCCCAGCGAGAGCGGGGTGACATCGAGCAGCAGGACATCGGTGACGTCCCCGGAGAGGACGCCGCCCTGGATGGCTGCGCCGACCGCGACGACTTCATCGGGGTTCACCGAGTGGTTGGGCTCGCGGTTGAACAGCGCCTTGACCTTCTTCTGAACCAGCGGGATGCGGGTCGAGCCGCCGACGAGGATGATCTCATCGATGTCTGCAGCCTTGAGGTTGGCGTCTTTGAGGGCCTTCTTGCAGGGGGTCAGGGTCCGCTCAATGACCGGATCGATCATCTGCTCGAACCGGGCCCGGGACAGCGACTGCTGGAAGTGCTTGGGGCCAGAGGCGTCTGCGGTGAGGAACGGCAGGTTGACCTCAGTGGACTGCGCAGTCGACAGCTCGATCTTGGCCTTTTCTGCGGCGTCCTTGAGGCGCTGCAGGACCATCTTGTCCTTGCCGATGTCGATGCCGGTGTCTTCCTTGAAGGTCTTGGTCATCCAATCAATCAGGACCTGGTCGACGTCGTCACCGCCGAGGTGGGTGTCACCGTTGGTGGACTTGACCTCAACCACGCTGTCGCCGACTTCGAGGATCGAGATGTCGAAGGTGCCACCGCCAAAGTCATAGACTGCGATGACCTGATCATCCTTGCGATCGAGGCCATAGGCGAGCGCCGCGGCGGTGGGCTCGTTGATGATCCGCTTGACTTCGAGGCCAGCGATCTTGCCGGCGTCCTTGGTGGCCTGACGCTGAGAGTCGTTGAAGTAGGCCGGGACGGTGATGACCGCTTCGGTGACTTCGGTGCCCAGGTAGCGCTCTGCTTCGCGCTTGAGCTTCTGAAGGACGATGGCCGAGATCTCCGGCGGAGAGAAGCGGCTGTCGTCGATCTTGACGCGGGGCAGGCCATCGCTGCCGCGGGTCACTTCATAGGGAACGCGGTCGATTTCGGACTTGACCTCATCATACCGACGCCCCATGAAGCGCTTGATGGAGGAAACGGTCCGGGTGGGGTTGGTGATCGCCTGACGCTTGGCGACGGCGCCGACGAGTCGCTCGCCATCCTTGGTGAAACCAACGACCGACGGGGTGGTCCGCGCGCCTTCTTCGTTGACGATGACCGTCGGCTTGTCGCCTTCCATGATCGCGACGACAGAGTTGGTCGTTCCAAGGTCGATACCGATGATCTTGCCCATGGTTCTCCTCATGTGCGGGCCGCTGCGTGCGGCCAGTCGTTTAATGTCTGGTGGGTATGAATGGTCCAAACGGCAGATGTCACGCTGCGGTTCGGGTCTCGCCCCGAAACTAATCGCCCGAGCAGCAGCGGCAACACCCTATGTGCTGGAAACCGATACCAGACAACCATCCTGACATGGATGTCCGGGTCGATCCCATGCCTCTCTGGCCGATATTGCGTAAGTGCCTGAAATCACTACTGGCACAATGGTTGCAGTGGGAGAGAGCGTCTTCAACGTGCGGCACTTCAACCCTAAACCCGATGTCCGTGCCCTGACCTGACCCAACCGTCGCGCCTGAAGACAAAGCCTGGTGGAGCCCTTGTGGCCTTCATCGGGCTTTTTTCGATCGGGTACCGATGTGTCGCTGGAGCCCGGGAGGGGGTGATGGGTCTGGTTTTTTTGGTTGAGGGGTGTTGACGATCGATGTGGGCTGTCTACTGCTTGTAGCGTCACCGGCGATGCGACTGCCGGTCACTCAATCGTTTTCACACCCACATCATCATTCACAATTAAGACGAAGGAGCGACGAGATGAACTTCCGTCCCCTCTATGATCGTGTCCTGGTCAAGCGTGTTGCCGCCGAGCAGAAGACCAGCGGCGGGCTGATCCTGCCCGACTCCGCCAAAGAGAAGCCCCAGGAAGCTGAGGTCATCGCAGTCGGTCAGGGCAAGGCGCTCAAGGACGGCGAGACCCGCCCGGTCTCGGTCAACGTCGGCGATCACATCCTGTTCGGCAAGTACACCGGCGACGAGATCAAGCTGGACGGTGAGGAGCACATCATCCTCCGTGAGTCCGACATCCTCGCCGTCATCGAGCGCGACTGAGTCGCCTCTCTGTCCCCTGTTGAACTGAATCCTGTTGAACTGAATCATCATCTTTAGGAGCACTCACCATGGCTGCCAAAGACATCCACTTCCGGGACACCGCCTGGGATGACGTCATCCAGGGCGTGACCACCCTCGCCCGCACCGTGAAGGTGACGCTGGGCCCCAAGGGCCGCAACGTGGTCATCAACAAGAGCTTCGGCGCACCGGTCGTGACCAAAGACGGCGTGACCGTCGCCAAGGAGATCGAGCTCTCCAACAAGTTCCAGAACATCGGCGCCCAGATGGTCAAAGAGGTCGCCAGCAAGACCTCGGACGTCGCCGGTGACGGAACCACCACCGCCACCGTCCTCGCGGAGGCCATCTTCAAGCACGGCGCCAAGCTCGTCACGGCCGGCGCCAACCCGATGGACCTCAAGCGCGGAATCGACGCAGCCGTCACAGCGGCGGTCGGCGCGCTCCGCGAGCTGTCCCGCCCCACCAAGGACGCCGAAGAGATCGCCAAGGTCGGCACCATCTCGGCCAACGGCGACACCGAGATCGGCGAGATCCTCTCCCGCGCGATGGACAAGATCGGCAACGACGGCGTCATCACCGTCGAAGAGGCCAACGGCCGCGAGACCGAGCTGGAGATCGTCGAGGGCATGCAGTTC
>JBCBLB010000664.1:0-5322 GCA_038520555.1 Myxococcota bacterium
CCAGCTCGGCGCGCGTGGCCTCCCGCTGGCCATCAACCAGTATACCGGCGGGCCGCCCGACTGGCCTGCCCATCATCTGTACACCCTGACCGGCTCCGTCAACGTCCCGCTGGTCTTCCACGTCGTCCTGGGCGGGGTGCTCCTCCTCGGTGTGTTCCGCTTCCTGAGGCGACATGGGACGGACGTTGCTGCCGCCGTCGCCGCCCTGGTCCTGGCGGTGGACTGGAGCTTCGTGTTCTATAAGCGCGCCCTGGGCGGCACCGAGCTGGCCTTGCAAGCGGGGCTGCTGCTGTGCCTGTGGGCGACGTGGGACCGGCGGTGGGGCAGCGGCCAGTGGGGATTGATGGGCTTTGCCTTCGGGGTCGGGCTGGGGTTGATGGCCAAACTTACGTTCGCCTTACCGCTCTTCGGCCTCATGCTCGCCGCCCTGGTGACCCGGTGGGACAAGCCGCCCATGAAGCCGCCGATGCCGCTGAGGCGACAGCTCCTGCCCTCTGCGATCCTGGTCGCTGTGATGACGGCTCCGCTGTGGGGGACCTGGATCCATCACCTGTGGCTGCCACAGACCCCGCGGGTGCACAGCCACGACTTCCCCTCCCTGCAGCTGCGTCGGGTCTTGAAGGCGGTCACCGGGCAGGGCGCGCCTGACCGGGAGTCGCTCGTCAACCTCTACTACTGGGCGCTGGAGCCGCTGGGGTTCTTTCGGCAGGCGTATGGCGTCGATGCCGCGCCGCAGCCCTCTGCCTGGCGGGCCGGCGGGTGGCTGCTGGTCCTCTCGGGTATCGCCCTGGGATGGCGGGACCGGCACCCCACTCCCCAGACCGCGCTGCTGCGGATGGTGAGCGTCGCGATGGTCCTCCAGGTCGGCATCGTCTGGGTCGTCGCCCGAGACCTGCACCACCTCGCGATGCTCGCGCCGATGCAGGCGATCCTCATCGGGCTGGCCGTCGAGCACCTCTGCGCCATGTTCACGCCCCCCCGAAGCCGCGCCCGGGCGCGGCTCGCCCTGCTGCTGAGCGTGCCCTGGCTGTGGGCGGGGATGGGGGACGTGTGGCGGACCGACGCGGTCCTCGCCCAGATCGACACCCCCACCTTCACCCGGCGTGGCCAGAACGCCCTCGTCAAGATGCTTCGGGACCAGAAGGTCGAACGCCTCGTCGCCAGCGACTATGAGCTGTATGGCCTGCTGGAGATCCTCACCCCGGACATCGACGTCACCCATGGCTGGGCAGCGACCAGCCGGCGGTATGGTGATGCGCTCCCTGGGCTGCTCCGTCAGGCCGAAGGGGGGCACTTTCTGGTGATTCGGGCCAGCGCGCCCATGATCTACAACCTGCGGCCCTCGCGCGGGCGGCTGGCCCGTGAAGGGCAGGCGCTGGGGCTCGATGTTCAGCCCGTCGCCTCTCTGCCAGATGACGCGGCCACGTTATATGCTGTCGCGCCCCTCGAAGGACCTCCGGCAGGTGCCGATTAAGTCGTTAGAGGCCTGGTACGCCGACGGGAGAGGGCACCGCAGATGTGGACATCGCTATCCATTTCGCCGCTGTACGCCGTGCCCGTGGTCTATTTTCTGGTTGAGATGGTGGACTATATGCGCTGCGCCGGGGTGCCGTATCGGCTGGCCCTGTTCCCGCTCGAACCGCCGGAGCCGCTCCCCGATATTCCACAAAATACCCCGCTGGAAGGGCGAAGCCCGCGGATCCGATATCGGACCGTCGATGAAGCCGTTCATATCCGTGCGCGCGGCTGGGTGATGCTGTTCGGCTTCTTCGGTGTCGCGCGGATCGTTCCCAAAGCACATGGCAGCGCGGTGTTCTTCAGCCCGTTCCCCAGCGTCGCCAGCTGGGTGGTCAGCGTCATGGTCAATCTCCTGCTGTTCGCGGTGATCGGCGGGCAACTCACCCTGTTCGCCTTCGTCCTGCAGCTGGTCGTCTACTTTGCGTCGGTGGGAACGTTCTTCTTCTGTCAGCGGCTGTTCGTCAGCCGGGTGCTGCTGCCCGACCTGGAGCGGGTGCTCGTTGAGGCGGCGCGAGACACCACCCGCTGAATCTCCGCGACCACGCGGTTCGGCGTTAGTGGCTGATCCTGGGCCGGTCGATCGGGAGGACGCGCGATGGCAACAGGTTCAACGGCAGCCCCGCTGCTCGAAGTCAACCACGTCACCAAACGCTACGGCGGGCTGGCCGCGGTCAACGATGTGTCGATGCGCATCGAACCCGGTGAGATCTTCGCCCTGCTCGGACCCAACGGCGCGGGGAAGACCACCCTCATCGGATGCGTCACCGGGCTGAAGATGGGCTTCGAAGGCTATATCCGCGTCGCCGGATACGACGTCGTCGACGACTACCGGATCACCCGGCGGCTCGTCGGGCTCGTCCCCCAGGAGCTGAACTTCGATGCCTTCTTCTCGGTCCGCGATGTGCTTCAGTTCCAGTCCGGATACTTCGGCATCCACCCCGACAAGACCCGCGTAGATGAGCTGCTTGAGATCTTTTCGCTGACCGATAAGGCCGATGCCAACTCCCGCTGGCTGTCTGGCGGCATGAAGCGGCGGATGATGATCTGCAAAGCCCTCGTCCACGACCCCGTCCTGCTGTTCCTCGACGAACCCACCGCAGGCGTCGACGTCGAGCTGCGCGAGGAGCTGTGGGAGTACGTCCTCAAGCTCCGCGAGCGGGGGACCACCATCGTCCTCACCACCCACTACATCGAAGAGGCCGAACGCCTCGCCGATCGGATCGGGTTTTTGCGGAAAGGACAGCTGCTCCGGGTCGCCGATCGGGACGCGCTGATGGATGAGTATAATCAACAACAAATCGTGCTCACCCTGGCCCGTCCCCAGGCCCAGACACTCGCCCAGACACTCGCCCAGACGCAGGTGGTGGGCCTGGATCGCGCCGGGATGCGGTTGGTCGCCCAGGACGAACGGACCCTTGCGGTCGGGTACAGCGCTGATGCGGGCGACGCGCCCATCAACCGGCTGATGCGGGCGCTGGTCGAACACGACGCGCAGGTGGTCGACATCTCTACCCGAAAGCGAAGCCTGGAAGACATCTTCCGCACCATCATGGACGAGACGGAGGCCGCCCGATGAGCCCGCTGAGCGAAACCGAAGACGTCATCGCCGAGCAGCGGGCGGCGATCGCGCGGCGCGCCCAAAAACGCGTCGCGGAGATCGTCGCCCAGGCCGAAGCCCCGGGGCAACGCGGCGCCTGGACCCTGTTCGTTCGGGAGTTTCTGCGCTTCTGGTCCATGGCCCGGCAGACCCTGGTCAGCCCGGTCATCACCACCATGCTCTACTTCCTCATCTTCGGCTACTCCCTCGGCGACCGCCTCAAGACCATCCAGGGCATCCCCTATGTCGACTTCCTGGTCCCCGGCCTCGTCATGCTCGCCCTGATCAACAACGCCTACCTCAACGCCTCGTTCTCGCTGTTCATCGGCAAGATCCACGGTCAGACCATCGATCTGCTGGTCACCCCGCTGTCGTATCTGCAGTTCATGGTCGCCTACATCTCCGCGGCGATCTGCCGGGCGATGATGGTCGGCACCATCATCTGGGGTGTGTCCATGGTCATGGGCGCCTCGGCGGTGTTCAGCCTGCCCATCATCTTCCTGTTTATGATCCTGACCGCGCTGATGTTCTCGCTGCTCGGCCTCATCGTGGCCATCGTGGCTGAGGAGTTCGATCAGGTCAACCTGCTGCCAAGCTTCATCATCACCCCGCTCACCTTCCTCGGCGGCGTGTTCTACTCCATCGAGATGCTGCCCTCGCCGTGGGATACGGTCTCCCGGTTCAACCCGGTCCTCTATATGGTCAACGGGCTGCGGTATGGGATGACCGGCATCGCCGATGTGCCGGTGTGGCAGGGGATGGTCCTCGTCTCGACGCTGTGTGTGGGCCTCGGCAGCGTCGCATGGTGGCTCTTGAAGTCCGGGTACAACCTCAGGGCGTGAGGTGAATCGTGGCGGTCGATTCACCGCTTGTCGAGAAGTCGTGACGCCTCAGGTCGGGGAGGGGAGGTGGGGCGAGGGTCAGGCGTTCGGACCGAACAAGCCGGGCTTGTCCGGATGCGGCTGCGGATGCTGACCAGGATGTCGTCCGCCTGGAGGAAGCTGCCCTGGGCCTCGGTGAAGGTCTCCATACAGCTCTGGTACCGCCCCATCTTCTCTGTATGCTCCGTGACGTCGTCCATCTCACTATACAACCGCCATGCCAGCTCCTGGGCCTTCTCGCCGCTGGCCCGATAAGCGTCGAACCGCTCATAGGCAGCGTACTCTTCCTTGGCGCCGATGTTGCCGATGCCGTAGATATAGATGCCGCCGTCGCCGAGCGCCTTGCGGGCAGGCGTCGTGATGTAGCTCGCCCCGCCCGTGTGTGAGCCGTACCGAAGCAGCAGCGCGTCATAGGCCGCCTTCGAAGAAGTCTTGACCCACTCAACCTGCCTGCGCTTCATCGCCAGCTCCTTCCGACGCGCCTCGACGGTCGGGTCCTCCACCGGACCACTCGACTTCGTCTTCGTCGCCTTGTCCGGAGATGCCAGCGACAACGCCGTCCGGGCCGCCTCGATCCGGGTCAGCCAGTCGGTGCTCCGCTTGATCTCCTGCGTCCGAATCACCGGGGGCAGCTCGGGGTAGTTCCTGGTGTTCTGAAGCGCCCCCAGCCGCTTGTTCTGCGCACGGCTCTCTGACTGAAGACCCGCCACAGCCCCCTGATCTCCACCCTTCACCCGCTCCTCCAGCGCTGCGATGCGGCCCTCGGTCTCTCGGTAGGCCTGGGCGCTCTGGAGGAACTCGTCGCCCTCCAACTCGACGATGCGCTCCGCGTCCCCGCCGCCCAACGCCAGGATCTGGTCGATGGCGCTGTCGCCGGCCTGAGAGATGTAGACCGCGATGAGCTTCTGCTCCTCCTCCAGGCCCTGTGCCCCCTTCAGACCCGCCTCCAACGCCTTGATCGGGCCGACATCCAGCGTGGTCTCCTTGCCCGCCGCGTACGCCTCGTAGGCGCCGCTCTTGACCACGGAGATGAAGCGCTTCATCTGCGCAGGGGAGGCGAACGACTCGACGACCCACCGGCCGGCGCTCTCCCCCGCAACTGTGGGAGAGACGTCGCCGTACGCCCGGTACTCGTCAGTGGCCGACTGCAACGCCGACGCGGCGCTCTCCGCATAGGTCGTGTCCACCACGGAGCGGAAGGCATAGCGCTCGTTGCCCAGGCTGTCCCGGGTCAGGGTGCCCGAGTAGCTCTCCAGGTACCTGCCCAGGAACGCAAGGTCTGCGCCAGTGCTCTCCGTGCCGCGCTCCTCGTCGGTCGTCACCCCC
>JBCBLB010000010.1:0-36125 GCA_038520555.1 Myxococcota bacterium
CACCCGCTGCGAATCGTCGAACCCCGTATAGTTGACATAGACCTCGGGCGTGGTCGGAAAATCAGGAGTGAAGGCCATTCCCAACAAACCACCCTCAGAATTGGTCCACACCTGGTCTGAAAAGTCGAGGAACGTCCACACATCGCTCGGATCGCTGGTGTCAAAGGCGCGGACGCGACCGCCCTTCTCCAGCACATACCAGCGTGACCCATCACCCGGCACCTGAAGGATCTTGGTGATCTGAGAAAACCCTGGCGCGCTGGGGAACGCGTCCTCGACGTTGACCGCGGTGTCCTGCACCGGACGCGGAGGCGCAAGGCAGGTCAGGTTCTCGGGTCGCCCGGTCAACCCCACCGCAGGATCGTCGTCGGTGATCGTGACAATTCCACGGGCGTCGCCCAATGTGGCGTTCATCGGATCCCGCAGCTCGACAACGAACTGCTCCTCCTCCTCGTAGGTCGTATCATCCAGGATCTCGATGATGACGTCCTGTTCAAGTGTACCTGGCGCAAAGGTCAGGGTGCCGCTGACCGAGACGAAATCCGCTTCCCCAAGCGCGGAGTCCGCTGTGGTCGTATAGTCGACGGCGACCTCTTCTTCTGCCGCTTCGTTGAGCGAGATCTGGACGGTCAGGGTTCCAGCCCCCTCAACCCCAGCTGCGTCCGCGACGCTGAGCGCGCCCAGCGGAGATGTGTCCGGGCCAGAATCCGGATCAGAGTCCGGATCAGAGTCTTCGTCTGGTTGGGTGTCCGGTGTCTTCGTTGTGGGCTCGCCACACGCCGTCGAGATGGCGAACAACGGCATCAACATGTAGACGGGTAGAAACCACGGGATCGGGCGATACATCATTCGTTTCTCCACAACCCGAGGATACCACGGCGCGACGCAAGGATAAGACCCGCAACCAGGAGACATACGCCCGCAGCCGGTTTCTGCGCTCTAAGACGATCGAGACAACCCGTGGATCTTCCCGTTGGGCAGCCCACACAGATGGTTGCTGCCGGTTCGACGCATACACATGATGGCAAAGCGCTGTGCGGCCATTCGCTCCTCGCGTTTGCCACCGATTCGGAGCCCGCCGTCACCTTGAGCGCGATGTTGTGAACCACATTCAAGGCCCCTTTTGAACGGGGTCTTCAGATGGGTATTGTCTGTATCTGCTCATCCTGCAGAGGCCGAGGGACCGCTGGGACGACCTCCGCCACCGCCGACGGTTCCGTTGGGTTGAACCGTGAGGGTGACCAGCCCGCGAAGGATCTGCTTGAAGTTTCGTGGGCGTGACCAGTCGCTGATGCTGTCGGGGATCGGGGCGATGGTGTAGCTGTTGATGGTGACCGTCCCTCCGGCGTCCGGCGCGAGGCCGTGCCCCATCGCTCGGTAGCTGTGGCGGACGGTGCCCACTGTGCCGGTGTGGTGGCCTGCCTGGCCGGTCCTTCGCCCGCCGTACCAGTCTGCTGTGGTACCGATCAGCGCCATCGCGTCGCTCTCGATTTCGGCGCGAGCCTGGAGGATGGCCTCGTCAGAGTCGTGGAAGATCGCCCCCGGATCGTAGCCCAACCGATTCTCGCCCTCCGTGAAGACGCCGAGGTTCTCCAGATACGACTCGGCTTGATCGATGTTGTCCAGTTTTTTGCCTTTCTGACTGGCCATCCACCGAATGGCGATGTCCTGCTCGATCTTGCGGGAGCTGACCACGCCGAGTTTGGTGCTGATCTGCACGCTGTTGGCCGCAGCAGTGGTCGACAGACTGGCACCCGAGCAGGCGGAGACCGCAGCGATGGCCGGACCGACAGAGGCGACCAGCGCGTCAATCTCTGCAGCCTTGGCGCTCTCTCTGGCGTTGCGGACCTCTCCAGCCACGACGTTGAACAAGAAGTCGAGGTGCGCGTCGACGATGTTGTTCATCTGGGTGAGCTGGCTGTTGCTCTTGACCATGTTGAGACCGCTGTTGATGATTTGATTCGCGAAGCTGGACCACGGCACCGGCCCGCCCTGGCCCGGCGCGGTGGGATCGCCGCCGCCGCCGCCGGGTGCGGGCGCGCCCGGCCCCTTGGCCGCGCTGATGGCCGTCGAGGCTTTTTCAATCTTACCGAGGACATCCGTACAAACCTTGAGAGCCGCCGCAGCGAGCGGAGACGCTGCCCCAAGCGCCGTGTTGAACATGATGTTGAGGACCTTGTTCTGGTCTCCGGCCTGTGCGGCCGCAGCGCCGACGCCGTTGCTGAACCGCTCCAACGCTGCATTGTATTTCGTCTCGAAGGCGTCCATGTATTTCTGGATGCCCTGGTAGGAGGTCAGCGCTGCCGAGTAGTTGGCGTTGAGGGTGCTGCTCACCGTGCTGATCATGCTCTTCAGGGGGTGAAGAGCGTCTTTGGCGTGGGTCGCCCAGAGCTTGTCTTCTTCTTGGATGTCTGGGTCTTCAGATTGAGGACCCGGCCCGGAGTCTTCTTCCATTTCATGTTGAATCGGGCGGCCTTGTCTCGTTGAAGCGGATTGCGCCTCCGGTACAGCATATCGGTCGAGGAGATCCTCCGCAGACTTGCCTTGAACCACCCGATCCGCCACAGCGTCGGCGTGCTGTTCGTGGACATCCCCTGCTGCGCCGACCCCATCGTTGACCGAAACGCCACCGCGTTGTTGGACCACGTGCGCGGCCTCATGTGCGGCAGTATGCAGATCGGGGCTGCCTTTGAACGCAATCGCGTCCCCTGTCGCGTATGCCTTTGAACCCATCGATTGGTTGGCCTGCTCCGCTGCACCGCCGATGTGGCTGTCAATGCCAGAGACGTCGTGGTCCCCGAAGGCGTGCTGAATGGTTTCCATGAACGGCAGGGCGCCCGACGCCCCGGCAATGCCAGCCTGCGCGGCCTGATGGATAGCGTCCGTCTTTTGTCTGCCCTGTCGCTTTTGTTGAATCGGCGCAGTGCTGTCCAGAAAAGACGTCATGCGCCCATCAAACGAAACCGGGTCTTCTGAGACGCTCTCAGCGGAGCCCATCTGGTCGCGCAGCCTGTGTTGGATCGCTGCATTGCCCAGCAGCTGCTGCGAACGCTGCACCCCAGACGGGAGGACCTGTGGTTCGTTCATCGGCAGCGATTCGCGGTCCCGGGATTGTGCAGACGCTCTCTTGAAGGTGTTCATCAGGTCCCTCTGCAAAGTCGGTGGGGGCTTGATCGCAGCGCTCACCATCGGTGGGCATCGCGATCGGCACACGGTGTGAGCCCATCTCCAGCAAAACCTGTTCCACCTTGAAATCGCCTGAAAATTACGTTTCACCCCCAGAGTCCGGGGGCGCGCCCCACCAGGGGGGCGGTCGCGCCCCGCGACCACCTCAACGATCAGCAGGGACGACTGCTACCGGTAAACGCTTTGGTGTCACTTCCTGGGGCGAGTGGTGTCACTACAGGTACATCGAACAACGAGGTGCAAGATGACGAAGAAGCTGCTGGTGCTCTCTGCTCTGCTGTGTGTCGCTTGCGGTGGGCCGACGTCGTCGGCTCCGCCCGAGGTGGCGCCGGAGTGCGCAGATGAAGGGGCTGAACATGTCGAGAGCCAGGTGTTGGTGTACGGTGGCACCCACGCGGACATCTCGTTTGAGACGAGCCGGATCGACAACACTGCGGACTATGAGGCGGCGCTGGAGGAGATGGGCGCCCTGAGCCCACACACGATCGACTTCACGGCGCATCATGTCCTGGTGACGGCGATCGAGGGCGAGGGGTGCGAGTACATCTGGATGGACGAGGGCGAGCGCCCGGAGCTGTTTCGCCTGGACGGGGGCGAGCTGCTGGCGCAGGTGCCCATCGCCATGTCGACCAGGAACTGCCAGACGAGGGGACAGCTGCTGACGATGATGTTCACGATCCCCGCAGAGGAGGCCGGAGAGATCCAGGACACCTGCGCCTTGCGATAAGCCTGGCCCAAACAGACGAAACGTTCAGGAGAAGCGCTCAGGAGAATGTCGTGGATCTGAGGTTGCACGATGAGGTCACGGAGGGCGCGACCCCGACCGCGGTCGTGTGATGGGTGCCGCCCCGATAGACACGGCCACTTCATGGCGCGGACGAGGCTGTCACTCTCTGGGCTGCCAATGGTCACCGAGTTATGCCATATTCAGCGTCCATATTGCCATCAAGAGAGGTACGCCGTGAGCACGCTGACATTGCTGACCGAGAGTGTATTCGTGACCCAGAGCCGTGATTACTCCGGCGAGCCGGAGTTTCGTATCCAGGGGGCGATTGAACCTGGTGACGCCAACTGGGCGGATATCGAAGTGAAGATGGTCGCCCTGAACGCGAGCGGGGCCGTCCTCACGTCGGAATATGAGTCGATCGAAGTGGAAAAAATCGTCGAAGGGAAGGCTTTTTTTGAGATCACTGCCTCCCTGCATCCGCGCATTGCAGAGACGGTGCAGACGCTTCACATCTGGGTGAACGGACAACACAAACAATCATTCGCAGAGTGGACGTTCACCGTTCAGGACATCCCGCCCCCGCCACATGGTGGGCAGTCTTTCCGAACCACCGATGGCCTCACCCTGCTGCGGAACCCCGCAGACCGAGACGGGGACATCAACCTGGACGCCTTCTGTATCTTCACGTTCGGCGAAGCGGTGCGGAGGCGGACAGAGTTGATCTTGATCGCTCGCAACGCAGACGGCGAGTCGATCTTCGTCGACGCCAACCGCGCTGATGACACCGCCTATCTGGATGATGCCATCGTCTTTGAAGAGTCCTACCGGCTCCGGCAGGCATGGACACCCCAGGTCGCCACCTTTGTCGTCCAGCTCTCTGCAGAGGTCGTCGTCAACAGCGCAACGCTTCAGGTCTCGATCGATGAGGTCATCGATCTCTCGCCGGATTCAGACAGCGAAGAATAAAAGAAGCCGACATCGCAGCGTCGTGACGTTGAAGGTGCCGTGGCTGAGGGCACCAGCTTCGATTGTGTCGGAAAATAGCAACCTTCAGCCTGATGTGAGCGCAGACAGCCACGCCCGCAACGCAGGCTGGAGTGCAGGATCTCTCAACGTGGTTGCGATGTCTGTTCGCATGAGCGGCACCTCGGGTCGCCCGGCCGCGTCCATGGACGGCTCCCCGAGCCCATAGCGTCGGACCGCGCCGCTGTCGGGATACACCACGAACACCTCTTCTGGCGTGGGGAAGCAATGGAAAGAGCAGAACCAGTCCCGGAGCGCCGCGCTCGCTTCAGGGAGCCGTTGTGCGATGAATTCATCGCGACTCAACATGGCATGCACCTGGTCATACTGGTCTTTTCGATCGATATCATACAGGCAGTATCGTGCAGCGCGTGGATCGTAGACCCAACCATGCTCTCCCCATTGATCGGCGTAAAAAAGATGCTGGGGAAACCGTGACAGGTTCCAGAACAGCTCAAGTGGGAGGGTGTCAGACATGTCTGCAAGTATGACGCATCGACACGGGGACAGGGCGCGACCCCACCTGTGGGTGGGCGCGACCCCCTGTGCAGACCGGGCAGGTCGGTGCGTTGACTGCTTGTGACCTGGTACAGAGATTGCTTGGTGAGAGGGCGCACCTTCCGTCCAAGGACGTCACCTCATGTTCATCACCGTGTTCCTCTTCCTACAAACCACGCTGGCCGCTGATTCTGCCGGGGATATCTCTGATGTGGACTCCCTATCTGCGCTTGATCCCAGCGTTCGAGGTGAGTTTGTCATCAATCACCTCGCTGATCCGTCCCCGACACCGTGGCGGGTCCTCGAAGTGAACGTGACCCTGAGTTCCTGGGAGGTGTTATCGATTCGAGAAGTCATCGAGCCCGATCCAGAGCCATGGTTCATCGCTACCATCGGCCACGCGCTGGTGTTGCTCAATCTCACGGACACTGAAGAGATCGAAGGCGGTCTTCGTGGCCTCTATACACCAATGCTCTACGAGGTCCCGACATCGTTTATCAGTCAACAGGTCGTCTTGTTTGACGTCGATGGAGATGACACCAAAGAACTGGTGCTCTTCGATGAAGAAGCACAGACAGCAGTCGTGTACGATGTCCGCTCTAAGGAAACCGTCACCAACGCAGACAACATCCGTGAGTCCCTCTCCGGGGAAGAGGCCGCGAGCCTGATTGCAAGCATCTCTCTCTGAATCGATCGCTTGATGCAGGTTCTTCATTCAGTGTTCGGTGGGCGGCTGTGAGTTGACCACGAAGGGTTGGCTGAAGACGAGATCATCATCGAGATACGCTGAGCGTCCTATCGAGTCCAGGTCGGGGTGAAGCGTTCATTGTCGGTATGGCCCTCAGCGTTAAATCGAACTGGGGGCCCGAAGGATAAATCCAGCGCGCACTCGATCGCCTGGCCCTGGTGAATGGCGTGGCACCCTTCCAGCGCTGCGCCGGTGCGATCGAGGTGACGGACCCACCCCAGGCGGACATCCACGATCGACGTCCACCTTGAGGTCTGCACGAGGTACCGTTGGGGAGGCGCGAGCGCTTGCACCCATCCTGCGTCTGCGTCTTCTTCGAGCAGCGCAAACACAGCAGGATGATCCTGGCGCGAGCGCTGCGCCCCTGGTGGCCAGGGTGGGGGCTGAGGGGTGCAGGCCAGAAACCAGAGCAGTGACTTCATGCGCCTGTTTTATCCAGGCCCAGGGAAAAGATCAGACCGCAGACGAGAGCAGGAGCACGCTGACCCTGCCGTTGCTGGTATTCTCAATGCGGAAGGGCTGGCCGGGTTGGATGTCGGCGCTCTGCCCGGCAGAAATCTCGTGCTGGTTTCCAGCGAGATGAAGCGTCACTGTGTTGAAGAAGATTTGGATATGCATCGGAGACCGCTGGTTGATGTGGTCTCCCAACGCTTCACCTGGTTCGAGATCCACATTCCACCGGAATACGTCTCCGATGCGGTGGTGTCCGTTGAGATGGTGGGTCTTTCCCCCTTCCATTTTACCGGCGACGTCCATCATCTTCTTGAAGCCACCCCAGCCGACATGGTGAAGAATCCAGATCGCGGTCGGGTAGGTGAACCGGTGTTTTGTGGTGTCGGTCATCAGCGGGGCTGCGCCGCGAGCGATACGGGCCCGGTTCTCTGTTTCGAGTTTTTTCCAGTTCTGGACGGCTTTTTCTTCTTCGAACACTGACAGGAAGGGAAAACAATCGCCGCTTTGGTGAGCAATGACAACCGGCCCGACGCCCACGAGGTACCTGAGTTCATCGGTCTGGATGAACACGCTGGACTCACAGATCAACACGGAACACCCTGGGTATTTCGAAGTGATCGAGATCTTCTCAAGGTGGGCGTGGGGGTATCGCCTCATGAATTGTGTGGCCGCAAGGTTGATATTCGAGTGTGGCATGGGAACCTGTTTTCATGAGCATCGTCCCATACTCCTTATCAAGGCATCCCTGCGGCTGAATGACGCTGCGCTGGGTTGCGGTGAACGGAACATCGATCGGCTTCCCGGCCACCCTGACGCGCCAACCGACGGCGCTGTGTCAACGCATAGACCTGGCCAACTTGTCGCGCTGCTTGCATGCGAGCGCGTCCCCGCGCTCGCATGCCTCGTCGATGAGGCTGAGGCCACGCTGAGGGTCGTCGATCTTGGCGGTCAGCTTGCACAACCGGTCATCGTTCTTGAACGCATCGTTGATGTCGTAGTCGTCACCCGTTTTCCTGGTGATGAAGTCGACGACCTGCTGGCAGCGAGCCTGGTCGAGCTGGGTCGCGCCAGCCAACAGGCAGGTCGCCGTGACGCCACCGTGGCAGGCATGCTCCAGGTATCGGCTGGCCTTCAGAGCGCGCTCGTTGGTCGAGAAGTGGTTGATGACGACATCCTGATAGACGAACTGATCGGCGAGGGTGACGCAGGACTTTGCAGCCCCCTGCCGACACGCCCGGCCAGCGATGCGATCCATACGCTCAGGGTCGGCGTCGACGCGGAACAGGTGATCGATGTCCAGCTCGTCGTCGGGATCGCCTTCGCTGTCATACAGCCCCAGGCCGTAGGCATCGATCACAGAGACACAGCCATACGACTCACCGCCCTGGCAGCCCTTCTCCATATACGCCAGATAGTCTGAGGTCTCATATCCTTCGGCGTAGATGCGATCGTTGGCGACCGGGACCGCCAGACCGGAGATGGTGCAGGCGTTGGCCTCACCGGCTGCGCACGCGGCGTTCATCTTCTCGACGAGGTTGCGCAGATCGGCCTTGATGTCCGCGGGTTTGCTGGCGAGGAGCGTGTCCGGATCGACGTAGGTGCGCAACAGGTAGCCCGCATAGCGGCCGCAACTGGCCTCCGAGCCGGCCTGACACTGCTCTTTACATTCGATGGGCTCGTCTTTGTTACAGAGGTAGTTGCTCACCTCGTTGGGGCGGGCGCAGCGATCGTCGGCGTAGACGAAGCCGTCCGGGCACCCGCGCGCATCCGCTGCGCCTGCGCCGTAGCCGGTCTTGCCGCCGATTGGCACGAGGTTGACGCGAAGCATCGCCGCACATCCGCCAGGAGGACGGCTGGCGTTGGCGTTGGCGGACGCACAGGCCGAGACGTTGCCATCGGTGACCCGACTGGCAGAGCTGCTGGAGACGTCGCCGCTTGCCCCCCCGACCCCCAGCACCTTCACGGCGGCCCGGCCCGAGCCAGCAGCGGCGGTGTCCATGACGAAGGCGCCGACATAGGCCCGGTTGACGATATGGGTCGCCCCCACGCACGTCCCCTCCAGCCCAGAGGTCGGCACCGCGTTGACCGCGCTCGCCTGCATGCCGACCATCATGTACGCCAGGTTGAGGCTGCGTCCCTGCTGCAGCTCCGCAGACATCTTCGCCGGCAGGGTCGGCAAGCCACCGAAGTTGGCCCGCATAGAAGCGGTGTCGTTCATCTCGACGATCTGGGTCTTCGGGGAGAGGCCAACGTAGCTATAACCGCCGTCCACATGGCAGTTGGACAGCACCTCAATGCCCGCGCAGCTGTAGCGAACGACCGCCGCGCCAGAACGCATCGCGACCTCCAGGTCTGCCCGAGCCGTGTCGCTCCAGTCCGCGATAAACGGGCTCGTCTCCCCACGGAGGGCGCTCTCTGTGCATGCCGCTTCCCCCAGGGCATCTGAGGCTGAACGATCGTCTGGGCGAACCGCATCGCCCGCACGCCCGGCCCAGCCTTGAACGCTCCACCCCACTGCCATGACGACTGCTGCCACGAGCAACACGTGTGCCTTGTTCCGCATCCGCTACCTCCGCGATTCTCTCCACACGTATGGGAACAGAGCCCACATGCAGAACGGCTTTGACGCCCACCCTGCTGGTTTTGACACCCAGGCTCAACGTGACACAGCGGATCTGGCCAGGTAGCTGAGGGTTGGATCATGAACGCGCTCTGCCGAGCGTCTGCCGACGCAGAAATTGCGATCGAGAGGATGTCCCTCGATAAAGACAGAACCGATGAAAACAGAGACATTGCTCTCGCTCTTTATATAAATATTAAGCAAGGCTTTTGGATAATTTTATAATATACCATATGAATATCAGGGGTTCGCGTTTGCTTGGACGACGACCGCTTCACTCAACGTGCTTGGGACGAAGTCTGGAAGATTCGGTGACGGTGCAGATTCCCCATCGCTCACTCATTCGATTCGTATGATGCGAATACAGGGTCCGAAGCACCGAAAAATGATCGGCGATGACCTGCGCATCGTTTTCCTCGAAGATTCACCGTGAGAGGGAGACCAGATGCCGCGCGAAGCGGGTACTATGGACGGGTGAAGTAAAACTCCTCTCCACATAGAGGCCTGTAGATGGTTCAAGAAGCACGGCGCTCAAGCCTTCCGCTCATCCTCGGTGCACTTCTCGTCATCTTCATGCTCCTGGCTGGCTGCACCGGGGTCATCTTCGTCTTTGGGGTGGCCTGGTTTGGAGCCTCCACGAACCAGGCGTTCTCTCGGGCACAGATCGAGACGACCTATATCCGGTTCGAGCAGCTCGATCAGAGCCTCCAGCTTTATCAACTGAAGAACCGTGTGCTCCCCGATCGACTCGACGCGTTGGTTGAGGGCGATCCGCCGATCCTCGATAGCAGGTCAAGCCTGGAGGATGGGTGGAACAACCCGATCCGCTATACCCGCCAGGGGGGCGGCTTCACCCTCTCCTCGGATGGGGCAGACGGCATGAACGGCACGGAGGATGACCTCGCCTTCTCCTCTCCGTGAGCGTCCAGCGCCCGGACCAGCGGCCAACACGGATACGCTCCCATCGTGCAGCGAGCCGCCTGGGGATATCGTCCTGCCGGTCTATTGAGGCGTCTGGAGGATCTTCAGCCCGCCCCCACCCCACATCTGCAGGTAGAGCGCGTCCTGGTGCTGACTCTCTGATACCTCCCAGATGAGCGTTCCTGGATACAAGAGAGAATTCAGGGACGTCCAACTCTCCCCGTTGTCGGTGGATCGCCACAGCCCGTTGGTTGTCTCTGGCGTAAAATAGACGTCCGGGGCGATCGCAGAGAGATACCAGGATCCGGATCGGGTAACGAGCAGTGAACGGATGGAGGCGTCGGTCACCGGAGAAGAGACCACCTCCCAGGTGACGCCTACGCCATCGGAAGCGTAGGTGTCTGTTCGGTAGACCTGACCCAAACCCGTGCTCACGAGCAGCGTATCCACGCCATCAAAGGCGCAGCTCTCGATTGCGCTGCCTGGGAAGTCGCCCAGCGCGGTCGGCGAAGTGGCGAAGTGATCGGCGCTGACATGGATCGCGTCGCCACCACAGAGCACCACATGCCCCTGGGCGTCGAAGGTCAAAGCCTGGGTCGGGAGTGCCGAGGCAAACGACCAGGCCTCACCGTCATCGACCGATCGCCACACACCGCTGGACCCCACGGCCCACACTGTCCCGCCAGGATCGGTGACGAAAGCGTTGAGATGTGCTGCAGACAGATCCTGTTGCCAGGTGTCCGTGTCGGAAGCGCGCCGATACAGCCCACCATCAAACCCGCCGGCGAGGACGGCGCCGTTGACGATATGCAGCGGACGGACATCGGACGGAACCAGATCCACAGGCACCCAACGATCACCGGCATCCCAGGTCTCATAGACACCACGGGTCCCGGTGAGTCCTTCTGTCACGCTCACCAGGAGATGGCCCGGATCGTCCGGATCTTCTGCAAATCCCAGGATCGCGCTCGCAAACAGCTCTCCTGTCCCCCGGGTCCACCGTGACCCACCGTCGGTGGTGACAAACAGCCCCTCTCCGACAGTCCCCACCACCACATGATGGTCATCCTCCGGATCGATGGCGACCGAGAAGATCGCTGCCCCATCGAGTCCGTTCGTGCGTGACGCGATCGTCTGCCCGCCATCATCGCTATACAGGAGCTGCGCGTCACGATCGGCAGGCACCAACCCCACCCAGATCTGATCGGTCGCAGGAACGCTCCCCGGGACAACCGCCAGCCGTGACCACAACAGGCTCTTGCGACCGGTCTCGGGCGCATGGACCACCTGTGTGCTCCCTGAAAAATCCAGGCGCACGACACCACCGTCCGCGTAGCCGACATACATCGACGCGGATGTAAGCGCGATGTCCGAGATGGCTGGACCATCTGAGTCGGTCAGTTCGCTCCAGGTGTTGCCATCTGCGCTGACGTAGAGTCGACCGCTCTGACTGCCCACGACGAAGACGTCCCCGTCAACCGCCAACGCACGAAAATCACGGGATGTCGACAACCCTGCGTCGTCTTCATGCGTGAACGTCTCCCCTGCATCATCAGAGACATACAGGCCACTGCGTGTCGCGAGAAGCAGTCGACCATCAGGGGTGACCACCAGATCCTCAATGCGACGTGAGAGATCTGGAGAGTCGGGGAGACCCTGCGTATGCACAGACCATGTCGTACCCCCATCGATACTCCGGAGCATCCCTCGACCGAAGTGGTTGGGCGCGTAGATCGTCCCCGCTCGCGTCGGATCGAAGACCAGAGCATATGTGCTGTGGTTGCGAGGCAGATTCGACACAACCGACCAGGTAAATCCTCCATCCGAAGACGTGTATAAACCACTGCCATCATCTCCGGATGCCCAGATGGTGCCATCGCCAGCGAAGGTAACTGCGGAAAAGAACCCCATATCATGAGGACCAACAAACCGAACCTGAGCGTCCGTATCCGTATCCGTATCCGTATCCGTATCCGTATCCGTATCGCTATCAATGTCGGTGTCGGTGTCGGTGTCGGTGTCGGTGTCGTCAGGCTTGCCCTCATCTGAGCACGCGAAGGTGAGCAGAAGAATGTGTAGGTAGCCCAAACCGCCTCCAAACGAGTGTCGATGGTCAGACCCCTCAACCGGGAACAGCGGAAAAGAAAAATCAGGCCGAAGTCGAGCCACTCATAGCGCAGATGGGAGTATTCCCTGGAAAAGGCTGAAAACCGCGGACACCATTTCTTCTGGGCGGTCGGATCCTGGAACCCCTCGGTATCGAGAGGGCGTGGTCAGGACACCTGGCTTGCGCAATCCACTCCTGCGCTGCGGCCCGGAGTCGCAGCCGACGGATGACCCAGGGGATCATGGACACGGTGTCAAGAACCCGCGCCACGCTGAAGGCGTCAATGACGATCAGGATGCGGCGATTCTCTCAAGCTGTGTAACAGATAAGGTTCACTCCCCACCGTTCCGGGTTCCAATCCTTCCAATCCCTCCCAGCGGGCATCGTCAGCCCAACAAAAGAACAGCGCCTGTTGGAAGGTATGCCCATCCGCCCGAAGTGCGTCATCCATCGCGAAGAAAATCGGCCGCTGCTCCAACCGCCAATGCTCCATATCGTGCTGAGCCGCGAATGCGACCACGTCCAGGCCACTCGGGGGCATCAGGAAACCCATACCATAATTCCATCCATACAACCGAAACCGGACTACCCCGCTCTCATTCACAACCTCGGCGGCTTCAACCTCGCATTCTTCATTTTCGAGTATCGCCGGGTATTCGTCCTTGAAAATCGCCTGGAGTTGACGTTGTTCTTCTGACGATAAATCATCGATGTTCCGGGGACGCCGGCAATTCATGATGCGTAACAATAACGGGGAATCGGGTCGGTACTCGGCTTCACGAGGATTCGCACTGATAGTGTCGGTCACCTGATCACCATACGTCTCTGTAGCGGTCTGTGAGCCGTCTCTGGACATCCCTCCTCCTGTGCATCGAAATGCGCCTGCTCCGATGTGTTGAACCCGCGCCTGACGGTCCTTGTACCGTGCAGCGTCCCGACTCTCCACCAGGGGGTGGCAATGGGAACGCCACATCACCGTGATGGTCGATGTAGTGGCTGCTCGCAGGGAGACAGAACATGATTTCATCGCAGGAATCGTGCCAACGGCCACTGAGCGTGTCGTCTGTTGGATGTCTTCGTTGTGAGGTGTGAGACGTTCGATTCTCACACAAGCGCAGAGTGCTGAACACGAACCATGTAGATCCCTGCTTCCCCAAAAGCGGCTGCGTTTTTCCACTCATTTCGGGGAAGACGGTGACCGATCTCTGAACGCATCGAGCCGGCACTGCAGCCCTGGTTGAAGATGGGGTGATGACACAGTTGTTCAGCTTCAACCACTTCATAACGGATAAGATCGGCTGGGAACAGGCGCATTATCTCTGCGTGTTCGTACTCAAACAAATTTGAGGGCCGGCCAGGAGCTGGGGATTTCACGAGACGCAGGATGGTGCGAGCGTCACGCTCTGTGAGGCATGCCCAGGCATAGGTCGAAGTATCCCCAACTTCGATGTCGTCGAACGCGCGTCGTAGGGAATCGGGAAGCTCTCGGGTCCGAACACGCCGCTGCTTCGCAACCGCTTTGCGGAGGTCGTGCTGGGGACCTGGAGGGATGGTGACGAGTCCAGCGGGAGAATAGAAGACGAAGACCGTGGTCATCCACAGAATATATCGGGGGTTCTTGTTGCAGACCTCACACAGGCGTGACCGGCCCGCATTGAAATCGGTTCAAAGATAGCTTCATACGCATTAAATAACTCGTCCCCGTGCACATCGTACGGTCAGACTGTACCCAACATGAGGTGCTCCTGAGAGGGGCGGCTCATTGTTCTGGGACCGATGAGGGGGACATGGTGGGCTGCAACATGATGATACCGTGCTGAGATATTGAGACGAATACCTCCTGAATGAACCTGGGAGGAAAATCCAATGAACCAGCAACGACGACACGTCATCTCCTTCTCCTTCGCCGCGGTGCTTCTCTCTGCCTGTGATGCGCCCCCTGCGATGTCCTCACCACAGAAGGTGAGCCGATCACCGGTGAGTCAGAAGAAAGGCTCGTGTTGTAGCTGTCATGAGGGCCACGGCGCTCTGTACGGCTGCCCGAATAACGTAGGCCCAAATGGCAGCGGCAGAACAGGGGGGGATTGGATTATCAACGGGCTCTCTCCCGATGCGCTCAACGGCCTGTCCGGGCTGAGCGTCGATCACCCCCTGGAGGACGCGCTCTCGACCCTCGATGACGGGGTGTTGGCGAGATACCTCGTCGAGTGCGCCCTGGATGACGCGCAGTCCGTCTCCTTCAACGAGGCGGGGGTTTGGCGTGAGCTGGATGGCCAGTTGGGGCTGGCAACCGGCTGGGGAGACGACGCCTGCGACGCGGCCTGCCAGGAGCTGGTCAGCGCCTGCCTGTTGGCTCGGAGCAACCGCAGCGACGCGCAGCCCATGATCTATGTCCGTCCCGGGCTCGCGGTGTCTGCAGAGTCAGAGCCGTGCCCGGAGATGGAGGCGGGTTTCCTCGGGAACCTCTTCCTCGATGCACCGGTCGCGGCAGTCTGCGTGGGTTCCCCAGAGGGCGTCGAAGACGCCCTCGATGCGGGCCGGACCTGCCTCGACCCAGATGAAGAGCACTGTGGGTTTACCGCCCTGGGTGAGTGTGGTGCGTTGGACTGTGACGACCCGATGCACTGTGGTGGGTATCCAGTGGTATCGGTCCTCAGCGCGTATTAACAGTTCGCATCGGATTTATCGGTGACACCCATGGCCGGCCCCACCCGTGAAGCCCGCAGGCGACGCCACACCGACTATGCCTCATCCTCTGACGTGTTGGGCAGCATCTCCTGGATCGTTCGGCCGACCCGGGTTCCACCGAGGACATCCTGGAAAATCGTGGCTGCGTCTTTGCCCTGGAACAGGCTGACGAGGTTCATGTTCTGGGCCACCTCGCCGAGGACCATCTTATCCCCCAGGGCGGTGAGGGCTTCCACGAGGGCGGGCTGGACGGCCTGACGCTCCGCAACGGTCGCCTGGCTCTGGGCCGCGATCTCCTCAATCCGGATCTTCGAGATCGCCGACCGGTGGGCCTGCTTCTCGCGATTGCGCTGCTGCGCGGCCTCGATCTCGGCGAGCAGTTCTTGTCGGCGCTTCTCCAGCGTGGCTTCGATGGCCTTCTGCTCTCGAAGCAGGCGTGCCTCCTGCGCCGCCGCCTGCCGGGCGGCTTCGTTGCGGGCGGCCGCGGCCGCTGCGGCGTCTTTGTTCTTGAGGATCAGCATCTCCCGCTCGTGCTCCAGGCCAGCGATGAGCGCGTCCAGGGCGGCGCGTCGTTCCCGCCCTTCGCGGACCAGCTCCATCCGCTGCCGCTCGATGTCGTGGCGAAGCTTGTCGCTGCGGAGCTTCTCGTCGGCCTGCTGATCGCTGATGTGGAGGCTGACGCTCTCTCGCTGCACCTGCTCCAGAAGGTCAGCGATCTCCGGCTCCAGGATCTCACTGGAGAGGACCTCGACCTCAAAGACGTGCATCCCGTTCTCTTTAAACAGGCGGCCGGGCCGGCCGTCGTCGGTCTTCTCGCCCAGGACGGTGTCTCGGACGACGCTCGGCACCCGCGGCCACAGCTCGGTCAGCGACATCTGCCGGCACCGGCTGCGGACCAGCGAGCGGATGTGGTCGGTCAGCACCGCCACGTAGTCCTCATGAGTGAACCACCGATCCTTGTGCTCCGGATCGAAGGTGACCTGATAGCCGACCCGAATGTGCAGGCGAACGAAGTCCGATGTCTGCGCTTCGATCACATCCGAGACCGGGTTGCCCACCGTCCGAAGGTAGCAGGTCTTGATCACCCGCTCGTCCGACTTGGGCGTCCCCGTCGAGAGCTTCATCGGGACCAGGGTCTCTTCGTAGGCCAACAGCTCCACACAGGGACCCTGAATCACCCGGTAGCCGTCGGCGGACGCGGCCATCACCGCCGTGTTCAGCGGCACCGTGACCGAGATCGCCCAGGGCGTGGTCACCGGGCTACGGGTCCGCTTGTGCGGCTCATTTTCAGCGATCCACAGGTTCCAGGCGTCTGCAGGAACCGTCCGGGTGATCTGCACTTCCTTCCGAGGATCGACGAGGTAACTCTGCTTGCCACGGACCAGCCGGACCTCTCCTGTCGCCAGATCGCGGACGTAGATCCCGCTCTTCTGGTCGATGCCGATGGCCTCGATAAACACTTCGGTGTGGTCGTTGCCGAAGTGCGGCTGGCCGGTCAGCGGATCGAGGATCTCGATCTCATTGAACGGGAAGAAGAATGAGTTCACCCCGGTCAGGATCAGCTCGTCACCGGGATAGTAGGTCTCCTGCGTCAGCTCGACGCCCCGCGGCAGCTTCTGGGCCAGCCGCTCCCGAGAGATCGAGCGAATGAACCGAAGCCACAGCCCCCGCTGCGGCAACAGCTCATATGCGTAGTAGATCCGGTTGTCCGACCCCTCCGTCAAGAAGGTGTCGTACGGCCCGGGGAAGACGCGAGCGGGGCCGACGTTGATCTGCTGCTTGCCGTCGGCGTCCAGGATGACGCAGAACTCTTTCTCACCGAGGACGACCGCCTGCCGGATCAAGCGGGTCTTTCGCACCTCGCGCTCTAAAGCCTGCCGATGCATCGGGCTGGACAGCAGCGCCTGGAGCGCATCCGATGACAAGGACGTCTCACTGATCACATCCGGCGGAGGCGGCGACGGCGCCCGCTGCTGCACCACCTGCCGACGACGCGAGGCCTGATCGACCGCCTGGGCTTCGTCTTTGCGACGCGGCCGGCGCTTTGACCGCTTCGAGCGCTGGTATGCCGGCGGCGCCTGGGGGGCGTCCTCGAACGCCTGCTGCACCACCTCCGTCAGCTCCTCTTCCGAGGCCACCGCCACCTCATCCGCCGCCTCGATCGGCGTACCGTCCGGAAGCGGCATCTGCTGCAGGATCCGCCGTGCAGCATCCGCCGTGATCTGACGCCCCTCTGCATCAACCGAAAGGTCAGGAACAACGTCCACCCCCGTAGGTGGAATGTACAGCTGTGTGTCCAGACCCCGAATCACGATCAGCTGACCACGGGTCAGCTTCACCGCGCCGGGATCGACGTCCCGAGTGGGCGCGTCCTCTTCAATCGTCGCCGAGGTGATCATCGCCGAACGCGCGGTGATCTCAAAGTACGGTGCGTTCGTATCCACTTCACCATACACCTTGACCACCAGATACTGGTTGCTGGCCAGCTCGTGGGCATCCCGCACCTCAACCCGTTGACCGGGCCGCAGGTAGAACGGACACGGCCCGGGGATCATGTCCCGGGTGCCGTTCCGCAGCGGACGGGATTCGTTTCGATTGGGACGGAACCGCCCGTTGGGGAAGCTGTCCTCTTTCTCTGCCAGCGGGTTGTAGAGAACCGCATACTGAGAATCCGTGACCTCAATCATGCGCTGCGGGCGGTTCGTCGGGCTCTCCCGAAACCCACCCTGCCCATCATCGACCACGATCCGATCGGCCGCAGTGGGCGAGACCATGGTCGGCCCGACATGGAGGATCACTTCCCCCTTGTCGTCATCCTGAACCCACAAAAACTCGCGCTCGGTCACCGGGATTTTGCTGCGGTTGCCCCGCTGAGCGTCGTTATCATACCGTGCCATCGACCCACCTCCCTCGCTCGGTCACTCTCGGAGTAAGACGTTTTTCAGATTGAGTCAATGTGACTCTTTTAGATCAGCCGATCCACTTCTGATCACCCCACCCTGCATATCGTCCGGTAGTCTGGTGAGGAGCCCTCGGCTATGGAGCAGACATGCTCACCCAGGTCCGATTCCAGAACATCCGCGCCCTCGCCAATTTCCGCCTCAACCTACAGCCGCTCACCGTCCTGGTCGGGCCAAACGCATGTGGCAAGAGCACGGTTCTCCATGAAATTGAACGCCTGTGCCGATTCACTCACCGGAATCCACACCCGACTTTCGTGGGTGGTCCGAACCGAATCGACATACCCCCGATCACATCCGGGCGGATCGGTGCTCAATCCTGGGAAGGGAAGATGTCTTCACAGTCCGTATCAATTTCGATTCCCCCTACCCCTCCTGATCAAATGAAGATTGATATTCAACTTGACAATAATGGTAAAAAAGAAGAAATTCTATTTCAAGATGGTTCTTATAATGGAAATGAAGAGAGTGTTCTCAGAGTATTATATGATTTCTCCTGGCGGGTACAGCAGTTGATATTGGAGCGACGCATGATCCTGAGACCATCACCTGTCAACGCATCGATGACGCGTTTAGAATCTTCAGGGTTTGGGTTGGCGACGTTGCTCCTTCACCTTGCCTCCAATCACACAGAGGCCTACCTGAAACTCCAGAAAGATCTGGCTGCTGTTGTCCCCGGCTTCCAGCGATTGTATGTCAAACAGATCGGTAAAAGTGGTCACACATACTATGGACTTGAACTTGTATTTAATGGCGCTGGACAGATCTCTGCAGAGTATGCGAGCGAGGGAACACTGTTCGCCCTCGGACTCCTCGCCGCGCTTCATTCGCCAGAGATGCCCACGATCGTCCTCCTCGACGACCTGGATCGCGGACTCCATCTCTCCGCACAGTACGAACTGGTCGAAGCGATCCGGCGCGTGCAAGCACAACGGCCTGAGCTTCAAGTGATCGCGACGAGCCATTCTCCAGTTTTGGTGGACAGCTTCCGCGCGGAAGAAGTGCGGGTGATGAGCCTTGATGAGAATGGACATGCGCAGGCCCGCCCGCTGACCGAGATGCCTGACTTCCCGAAGTGGTCGCGGGCCCTTCAGCCCGGAGAGATGTGGGCGAACTTCGGCGAGAAGTGGGTCACCGAAGATGCCCGATGAGCCCCTCCGGGTGCAGCTCGCCGGTGAAGACGCCGCCCACGGCCTGCTCCTCCAACGATTGACGGATACGGTCCTCAAGGACGCCCTCTACGTCAAAGACTTGAACCACCTCCGCGTCTTCGTCGATGCGAGCAGCGGCGGCCTACCCTCCCCCTACTTCTCGACCCGCAATGCGACGGGCCGGTTGAAGGAAGAACGCGGTATCCGACCTGGGCGCCCCTACTATCGAAGCCGACGGCTGTTCGGCCAACCGGTCGGAACAGCGGCCGAACTGGTCGATGCAGTCGACCTCATCCTCCTGACGCAGGAGAACATCGCGGCGATCCTGCTGCTCGTCGATGAAGACGGCAGCCCCACGCGCGTCGCCGACGTCCAACGAGCGCAGCGCTACTATGACGAAGAAACCCAGCACGTTGTTATCCTTGGGCTTTGTGTCCCAACCGCGGAAGGATGGCTGGTCCCCATCATCGGACAGGTTTTCCCTGAACGTGCTGCCCGTCTGAAGAGAATCCTGAAATTCGATCCGCTCATCGCTCCCGAGCGACTGACCAGCAAACCCCGCACGAAAGACCACCATGCAAAGCGCGTCCTGAACGCATTGCTTGATGAGGCAGGGAAGCCGCTCCAAAACCAGAAGACCCACACCCCTCCGAGAGATCGCGTCGAGGACGCGTTGATCGACGTTCACATCGATCTGAAGCCGCTGATCCGGCTGACGAAGTGCGGGCTCGGTGGATTCATCGCCGCCCTTCAGCAACGACTGGTGCCGTTGGTGGAATCCCGTTCCACCCCGTAGCCATCGCAACAACGAAACCCCCCGCCAAAGAGGCGGGGGTGGAGTTCAGCGGCAGGGCTGGGGAATCAGTACTCGCCGAGCCACCAGACGGCGTTCTGGAAGAGGATGTCGAGCTCGGTGAGTCCGTCCTCGTCGCTGAGCGGGCAGTCATGGGAGGTGTACAGGCCCATCGCCATGGTGACCGTGCGCTGGGTGAGGGTCTGCTCGGCCCAGACGGCGGGGTAGTCGGTGCCGGTGATGTAGACCAGGGGCTCCTCGCCACGGTCCTTCAGCTCGACCTGGTCGACATCGGCGACGTAGCGGAGGCCAGAGACCACGCCCCACTCGCCTGAGATGACCGGGTGGTTCGACTCGATGGCCTCGACCGACTGGCCCCGGCGGCCGTTGTTGCGGTAGCGGCGGACGGCGGTGAGGTCCATCAGCTCCGGGACGCCGCGGCTGTTGAAGGTGTGGGCGTGCTTGGCGACGTCATCGCCCATCATCAGCAGGCCCTTGCCCATCTCAGCTGCCTCGGCGAGGGTCTCGGCGGTCAGGGCGTTCCCGGCGCGGCTCCAGCCCATGTTGTGGTAGATGACCACCGGGTAGGGCGCGATGTCCTCGTAGCTCACGCCGACCTCTTCGTCCTCGATGACCAGGACCATGCCGAGGCCCAGCGCGTCGAGGTTGTCCTCGATGGCGCCCAGCTCCCGTTCGAGGGCGCTGGTCCCTTCGCAGCGGTTGCGGAGGGCGTTGGCGGCGCCGGTGTCGGTGACCACCACCGCGACCTCCAGGCAGTCCGCCATGTTCGAGTCGTCGTCGTCGGGCAGGTCATTGTCGGTCACACCGTCGCAGTCGTCGTCGAGGCTGTTGCACCGCTCGGCGGCGCCGGGGAAGACCGCTCCATCTGCGTCGTCGCAGTCTGCGCTGTCGGCGACGTAGCCCTCGGGCGCGGCGCAGGCCTCGATGGCTGCGGACGCGTCACCGAAGCTGTCCACGTCGGCATCTGCATAGAAGGTCGAGGTCACGCCTTCGTCGATGCCCCCGTCGCAGTCATCGTCGAGGCTGTTGCAGACCTCGGTGGCGCCGGGGTGAACGGCCGCCTGTCTGTCGTCGCAGTCCTCGCCGTTGCGGGCATAGCCGGTCTGGATGGCGCAGATGTCTGCGGAGAGGCTGTTGTCGCCGTAGCCGTCTGCGTCTGCGTCCACATAGGCGGTGAACAGCAGCCCGTCGTCGATGGCGTCGTTGCAGTCGTTGTCCATCTCATCGCAGACTTCGTCCATGCCCGGGTTGACCGCCGGCTGCAGGTCGTCGCAGTCGGTGTCGTCCGAGACGTAGCCCTCAGGCGCTTCACAGCCCTCGACCGCGTCCGCGGGGTCGCCGTAGCCATCCTCGTCGACGTCGCCGTAGTAGTACTCCGACACGCCTTCGTCGATGTCACCGTCGCAGTCGTTGTCCACGCCGTCGCAGACCTCCTCGGCGAAGAAGGAGACGGTGTCGTCCTGGTCATCGCAGTCCGCGGGGCTCGGGACGTAGCCCTCGGGCGCCACACAGGCCTCGACCACCGCGCCGGGGTCACCATGACCGTCGCCATCGGCGTCGCGGTAGAACAGCTCCGGCTCAGCGCAGGTCTCATCGGTGCTGCCGTCGTCGGTGCTGTCGTCGGTCTCAATGACCGGGCAGCCGATGGCGAGGTTGTCGACGTCGTGGTTGTTGGTGGCCGCACCGGTGCCCGCCGCCAGACCGAGGATGATGTCTTCCGGCAGGTCATCAGGAAGCGCTGTGGTGAGGACCACTTCGTCTTCCAGGGTGACGACCAGCTCGCCGTCGACCGCCTCGATGACCGTGTGGAAGACGCCGGTGTCTTCAAGCTCGGGGATGGAGGCGTTGATGGCCAGGTGGGTCATCGTCTTGTTCGAGATGAGCGCCACGTGGTTCTCGTTGGGGTCGCCCAGGTTGCCGTTGCGCCAGGTGTCGAACTCGACCGAGTAGCCCTCCAGCCCGCTGACACCGAGGCCACCGCCGCTACCGCCGAGGAGGTCGCGCTCTTCGGGGTCGATGATGATGAGAGACAGGCCGTCTGCGCCAGAGCCGCCGTGGATTTCGAAGTCGAACTCCACGCGCCAGGCGTCTGAAGGCATCGGGAAGGACACCATCGCCGTGCCTGCCTGCGACCGCTGCGCCGGGGTGAGCCGAAGCGTGCCGTCCTTGCCCGCCCAGACCTGCTCGGCGTCGCCGTTGAACTGGATCAGCTGGGTGTCGATGGCCTCGTTGAAGTCCAGCTCGACCAGGGCCTCGTCGATGACGCCATCGCCGTCGTTGTCGATTCCATCGCAGACCTCAGGCGTCAGGTCTTCGCCGCTGTCGTCGGGATCCGCGGGGTTGTCGGTGTAGCCCTCCGGCTGGCCGCAGGCGGCCATGATGTCGTCGGCGTCACCGTAGCCGTCACCGTCCTCGTCGCGGTACCAGTCGGTGGTCGCGAGGCCTTCGTCGACCTCACCATCGCAGTCGTTGTCCGCGTTGTCACAGACCTCTTCCGCGGCGGGATGAATTCCACCATCGGTGTCATCGCAGTCGCTGGCGTCTGCGACATAGCCGGAGGGCGGCGCCTCGCAGCCTTCTGCCGCGTTGTCCGGGTCGCCATAGCCGTCGTCGTCTTCGTCGGCGTACCAGGTGCCGCCGTCGACCGGGTCTTCATCGATGGCGCCGTCACAGTCGTTGTCCAGGCCGTCGCAGACCTCGTCAGCGGCCGGGTAGACGGTGTCGTTGGTGTCGTCGCAGTCTGCGCTGTCCGCGACGTAGCCTTCCGGGGCCTCGACCGCCTCGATGGTGACGTCAGCGTCGCCGAAGCCGTCGCCGTCTGCATCGGCGTACCAGGTCGTGGTCGGGACATCGCCCTCGATGTACTCCACCGTCACACAGTAGAGCAGGCCTGCGGGGTTGCCGTATGGCGAGTCGCTGCGCGAGGCGAAGTTGACGACCTCGATGCCCAGGAAGTTGTCTCCGTCCATGATGGCGTCGGTGACGTCGTAGTTGGTCGCCTTGCTGAAGTTGCCGCCCGAGCTGGCGCCGATGTCCACGCCGTTCATCACGATATCGTAGCTGTTGTCCGCGGCGATCTCAAGGGTCGCCTGCTGGACCGCCATGTAGCTGGGCAGGTTGAAGCCGCGGCCGAAGTAGACCGTCTCGGACCGGCGAGGCTCGCTGACCAGGGCGGTCGACCAGATCCACTCGGCGCCCTCGATGGTCGCCGTCCAAGCCGGGTGGTCGTCGTAGGTGCGAACCGCAGCGGTGCCGTCTTCATCGCTCCACTCGCCGCGTGACCAGTCCTCGAAGCGCAGCGCACGGTTGGCGCCGTCCTCATCCGAGCAGATGCGAAGGGTCTCGACGGTGCCGCAGTCTTCCAGGTCCTCGTCGACCTGGTTGTCGCAGTCGTTGTCGACGTCATCGCAGATCTCGGGCGCGTTGGGATTGATGGTGATGTCGCTGTCGTCGCAGTCGTCATCATTGGTGGCATAACCGCACTCGGGCAGCTCACAGGACTCGATGAGCGAGCCGGGGTCACCGAACCCGTCGCCATCGTGGTCGATGTAGTACTCGACGGTGACCTCAAGGCCCTCGTCAACACCACCGTCGCAGTCGTTGTCGTAGGCGTCACAGATCTCTTCCGCGCTCGGGTTGATTTCTGCATCGCGGTCGTCACAGTCTGCGCTGTCCTCGACGTAGCCCTCGGGCTGCGCGCAGGCCTCGATGGCGTCATAAGCGTCCCCGAAGCCGTCGCCATCGTCGTCCTCGTAGTACGTCGTGGTCAGGCCCTCGTCGATCTCCTGGTCACAGTCGTTGTCCGCGCCGTCGCAGACCTCTTCTGCGGACGGATAGACCGCGGCATTGCTGTCGTCGCAGTCGTCGCCATCATCTTCCTTGAAGATGCCCAGCGGTTCGCAGCTGTCGATGGCGTAGTCGACGTTACCGAATCCATCACCGTCGAGGTCTGCATAGAAGGTCGTGACCACGTCTTCGTCGATGGCGTCGTCGCAGTCGTTGTCCATGTCATCGCAGATCTCTTCCATGCCCGGGTTGATCGCGGGCTGGAGGTCATCGCAGTCCGCGTCATCGGCCACGTAGCCGTCGGGCGCCTCGCAGGCCTCGATGAGGCTGCTGGCGTCACCGTAGCCGTCTTCGTCGACGTCAGCGTACCAGACCGCTTCGACGCCCTCGTCGATTTCGCTGTCGCAGTCGTTATCGTAGCCGTCGCAGACCTCTTCGGCGGACGGGTAGACGGCGCCGTTGGCGTCGTCACAGTCGCCGATGTCGGCCACATAGCCCGCTGGCGCTTCGCAGGACTCGACCGCCTGGGCCGCGTCGCCGTAGCCGTCGCCGTCTGCGTCGGCATACCAGATCGCACCGACGCCCTCGTCGATTTCACCGTTGCAGTCGTTGTCGACGCCGTCGCAGATCTCCGCCGCGGCGCTGTAGGCGGCGGCGTCGCCGTCGTCACAATCCGCAGCGTTCGCGACATAGCCGTCGGGCGCCTCGCAGGCCTCCACGGAGACCGCGGGGTCCCCGTAGCCATCCCCGTCGACATCGGCATACCAGACCGTACCGACGCCTTCATCGATCTCGCCGTTGCAGTCGTTGTCGACGCCGTCGCAGACCTCTTCCGCGCCGACGTATGCGACGCCGCTGGAGTCGTCACAGTCTGCCCCGTTGGCCACATAGCCATCGGGCACATCACACGACTCGATGACGGTGTCGGCGTCGCCGAAGCCGTCACCGTCCGTGTCGGCATAGTAGGTCGAGGTGACGCCCTCGTCGACCTCGGTGTCGCAGTCGTTGTCGTAGCCGTCGCAGACCTCGGGGGCGCCGGGATAGACCCCACCGTCGGTGTCATCGCAGTCCGAGCTGTCGCCGACGTAGCCGGAGAGCGCCTCACAGGAGGTCACCGCGCTGGCGGCGTCACCGAAGCCATCGCCGTCCGTGTCCGCGTAGACGAGCTGACCATCAGAGGCGTCCTCATCGACCGCGCCATCGCAGTCGTTGTCGATGCTGTCGCAGGTCTCAGCGGCAGCGGGCGAGACCGCGCTCGTCGAGTCGTCGCAGTCGGCGGCGTTCTGCGCGAGGCCTTCGCGCTGCTCGCAGGACTGAACGGGGGCCGCGGCATCGCCGTAGCCGTCCGCGTCGCGGTCGATGTAGTAGATGTCGCCCGCGCCTTCATCGATCTCGCCGTCGCAGTCGTTGTCCGCCTCGTCACAGATCTCAACGGCGCCAGGGTAGGTCGCCGCGGTCAGATCGTTGCAGTCATCGCTGCTCTCGGCATAGCCGGCGGGCACCGTGCAGGCGTTGGTGGTCGAGAAGGCGTTGCCGTGACCGTCCCCGTCGCTGTCTTCGTAGTAGAGACTGGCGACGAACTCATCGATGGCGCCATCACAGTCGTTGTCGACCTCATCGCAGACCTCTTCCGCGCTCGGAGAGACCGCGCGGTTTGTGTCATCACAATCACCGCCCACCTCGGCGTAGCCGGCCGGCTGCTCACAGGCGCTCTGGGTGACCGTGTCGTCGCCGAAGCCGTCGCCATCGGCGTCGGCGAAGTAGCGCGGGCGGACGAACTCATCGACCGCATTGTCGCAGTCGTTGTCGACGCCGTCGCAGATTTCGAGGTTCTCAGGGAACCGAAGCGCGGAGCTGTCATCGCAGTCATCGCTGTTGGCGACGTAGCCTTCCGGCTGCTCGCACGCGTTCTGGAAGGTCTCCACATCACCGAAGCCGTCGCCGTCGGCGTCGGCGAAGTAGCGCGGGCGGACGAACTCATCGATCTCGCCATCGCAGTCGTTGTCGATGCCATCGCAGACCTCTTCGACGCCGGGTGCGATGGCCCCGTTGGTGTCGTCGCAGTCCCCGGAACCTTCTGCGTAGCCCTCAGGCGCCGCGCAGGCTTCGATGGCGAGCGACGCCAGGCCGAAGCCGTCGCCGTCGGTGTCTGCATAGTAGGTCGTGGTGACTTCTTCGTCGATCGCGCCGTCGCAGTCGTTATCGACGCCGTCACAGATCTCTTCTGCGAAGGGGTGAGCGGCGGGGTTGTTGTCGTCACAGTCGTTGACCGCGGTGACGCCGTCGTTGTCGGCGTCGGTGAGGCACTCGATGTTCTCGGCGCGGGGCGTGCCATAATCGGCGGCGTTGTACAGGTCTGCCGCAGGACACCACATCCGGCCCAGGTCGTTGCTGCCGGCGTTGATGTGGTTGATGTCGAGGTTCATCGCAGCGCCCTCGAACAGCGGGAAGCTGCTGTCCCAGGAGACCATATCGATGACCACACCGTCGTAGCCGATGGCGAAGTCGTCCTCTTCATCGAGGGTGATGGCGTCGCCTAACGCCACGTGAACGCCGGGAAGACCGCCGTTGGCGTTGCGCGAGGCGTGGCGTGCGAACAACGCAGACTGGCCAGACTCGATCAAGATGTGGCCGGAGATGGTCAGCCCATCGTCGCCGGCGCTGCTCAGCTCGAGCATCCGCAGGTTGATGGTCCGCGCGGTCACGTTGGTGACCTCAATCCACTCGCCGAACTTGTCTGCAGCAGTGGCCGGGTCGGTCATGAACTCGCTGATGACCAGCTCACCGCCCACCAGATCCACGACCGGCACCGGGCAGAGGTCGTTGGCGGCGCCAGGCGTGCCCTGGTCGCCGCTGCCGAACGCGGTCGTCGCGCCGCACCACCGGTAGCCTTCATCGTTGTCGCTGGCGTTGAGGAAGTCTCGATCCAGGCTCATCGTGGTGCCCCACGGCGCCGGGAACCCACGGTTGAGGTTGTACGCCACCGTGTCGATGGTGGTGTCACCATGGCTCAGCGTCACCGTCCCCGACCGGTTGCCCAGGGGGAAGGACGACTGTGTGTAGACGAAGTCGACCTGAGGGAGCCCGCCGTTGAGCCAGCTTTTGTCGCTGGTCGCGAGCACCGCATAGCCTCCAGCCGGGACGACCACGGACGCGTTGATCGTCAACGTGCCCGAGCCCGTTAGCTGGAGACCGTTCAGGTCAACCGCACCGTCGGTGTTGTTGTAGATTTCGAGCCACTCCCCGGCGGCTGCGCGCGACGAAGCGGGGTTGGTCATCATCTCGCTGATGATGAGGTCTCCCGGATTCAGACTCGCGACGCTCGTGTTGGCCAGGGCACTGCGGCTCATGACAGAGGACAGCAGAAGAAGGATGTTTGGACTCATGCCTCCGAGATCGACATCGAGCCGAAATGCACTGACCGTTCCCCAGAGCGGTTGTAAGGGTTACAGGCAATCCTGGTCCATACCAAACGCGGCGTACGGAAGGCCACCGCGGGCGCTTTTCCCATCATCGCCGCGCGCGAAAAAAGATCTCTTGAGGAAACATGACAACCAACGCGCTGGGGTTCTGCGAAGATCGGTTCAAACCCATGGAGCCCGGGCGGCTCTGCCGGGGCCGTGAACGCTGGATCGACGCCTACCCCCTCAAAGACCCCGAAGATCTCTTTCGGGTCGTCATCAGCGGCGCTGTGTTCTCGGACGACAGCGCCAACGACGCCCGACGCGGCCTGATCTTCTCCGGTCTCGTCCTGCATGAGGTGATCCACGCGGTCTTCCCCAATGGCCCCCTGTATGCCTGGGCCGAAAATGCGCCACCGCGGTTGATTCCCGACGAAGCCACCGGCGTCGAAGAGTACAGCGTCAGCCAGCCCGGCGGCCCGATCCGCCGGTGGTTGTGCCGGTGGATGATGCCCTGCAGCACCCCGACAGACATCCAGAAGGCCATCGACTGCGGCGCAGATGTGTTCATCTCCCTCAAAGCGGACGTCGAGCAGCCCGGCCCGATCGCCCCCCCCTTCACCGAAGAGAGCCATGAGATGCCGCGGCTGGCCGATGAGCCGGACCGACCCGCGCCGACCCTCTCCGAAGGCCTGCGGCAGCGGCTGTATCTGTTGACCGGCTTTCGGGAGGGTGAGCAGCCCACCCGCCGCTTCCAGCCCGGCGCACTCCCCGAGCTGCTCGAATACGTCGAAGTGGCGGTGTTGGTTCATCAGGACAAGCACGCGCCGTGTCTGGGCATGTACAGCCGGGACCTGATCGACCCGGCGGGCGCGCTCAAGGCGCTGTGTAAGGGCAAGGGCGTGTTGGCGGTGCCCTTCGCGATTCCGCCGATGTTGGCGCGGTGGGACCGGGCGCTGTGGGAGCTGCGCCAGGAGTGGGACGAGAACACAGATGGCCCCTTTCCCGTCGAGCCGGCGCCGGAAGGCGTGCATAGCTGGGGACGCCGCCATGGCCGCCGCCGGCGCAAGCGCACCCATGGAAGCGGCGAAGAGTAAACGATGTTCCTTCTGTTTGGACTGGCAGCCTGGGCGCTCGGTGACTGGTTGACCCTGGACGGCGCCGGCGGCCTGTCCTGGGGAAGCCGCGACAAGCCCCCTCAGCATGAACGCCGATCTCGAAGCGACTTTCTGCCAGACAGCGGCTTCATCGGCACCAGCGCCTCCGACCGCCCAGAGGACCTGGAGCTGCCCGCCCCAAGCGGCGAGCGACGGTTCGTCCGCTACGTCGACGGCGCGCTGGTGGATGCATGGCTGGTCCGCGACGGCGCGATCCGGCTGGTCGACATCGAGCGAGAGGCGACGCCGGAGTGGGCGGGAGTGATCCTGGGTCCGGCAGAGCCAGGCTGGCGGGCGTTCGGCTTCGCCCGAAGCTGGTCGCGGAACGATCGGACGATCCTGCACTGGGACGATCGGTCATCAGACACCGAGATCGTCGCCTCGCGCGCCCGATCGACCCAACACTATGCGATCCAGCGCGCCGCGCCGGTCGACGAGGGGCTTCGCACCTCGCCGCGAAAAGTCCAGATCCGCGGCGATCTGAAGAGCACCGTCAGCGCCTACGCCGGGGAAATCTCGGGGTGTCTGGATCCGGCGCCCAAGCCGGTCACCGTCACGGTATCTTTGCGGTACGACGGCGCCGGGCGGCCTGCCCGCGTCAAGGTCGAGACCGATCAGCCGTCCTTCCACATCACCGAGTGCATCGCCGGCGCCATCTCCAAGACCCGGGCACCGGGCGAGACCGCGGGCGTCTTCACCGCGTTTCGGATGCGTTGAGGTCGATCCCGCGGGCCTTGAGCTGCCGGTCACAAAACGCCAGGATCCGATCGGCGAGGTGCACCGGATACTCGATATAGGGCGCATGGCCGTACGACTCCGGCTGCTCAAACAGGGCGTCTTCGGGCAGGTTGTCGACGAAGAAGCGTCGCTGCTCTTCGTGCATGATGTCGTCCTTCTGGCCCCACAGCATCAGCGTCGGCATCGACAGCTCCTGCAGGTGGCGCTGCTCCAGGAAGTCGGAGTCATCCAGGCTGTTGATGAAGCCGCGAACGGTGGGATCCTGAAGCTGCGCGAGGACGCCGCGGGCGACCAGGTGACGCAGGGGCATCCGCCGCAGCGGCCCCCCCAGATAGTCCCGGGCGAAGTCGACCGCCTGCTGGTGGGTCGAGACGTCGAAGCGGCGGAGATAGTCTTGCATCGACAGGGACCGGAGCGCCCCGCCCCCCGGCGAGTTGACGATGAGGGCAGCCACCCGCTCCGGAGAGCGATGCGCGTATCGGATCGCCCCATAGCCGCCCAGCGAGTTCCCGTAGAGCACGACGGGTTCGACGCCATCGAGAAGCGCATCCAGCGTCTCGTTGAAGGCCTGCTGCATGGTGGGCCCGCTGATCGGCTCATCGGGCACGAAGCTGCGCCCATGACCGAGCAGATCAGGGATCAGGATGCGACGGTAGTGCGCCCGCAGCCGATGCGCGACCCCGGCAAAATGCGTGCTTCGCGCGCTCATGCCATGCACCAGGACCAACGTCGGCAGATCGCCGGTGCCGTCCAGATCGAGGACATGGATGCGGCCCGCGCTGGCGTCTACCCAGCGGCTGCGTGCCCCGACCATCGAGAAGTATCCAGCCGTCAGCCGATCGATAAACGTCGTCAAAGGTGCCCTCGCTGTTGTTTCACTAGAACACATTCTATTCTTGCCCCCCGCGGGGTGGCAACTGGCTCCGGTCAAAGTTCGTTCAACGTTGAGTCGGGGACCATCCCGGGATAGTCGATGAACTCTGTCTCTCTCGATTGAACTGTAAGGAGGCGCGGTGTCTCGTTTTTACGTCACGACGCCCATCTATTATCTCAACGGCCGGCCTCATATCGGCCACGCCTACACCACCATCGCCGCCGACGTGATCGCGCGGTGGCATCGGATGAAGGGCGATCAGGTTCGCTTCCTCACCGGAACCGATGAGCATGGTCAGAAGGTCTTCAAGACCGCCCAGAAGCGGGGGATCACCCCCAAACAACACGTCGACGAGCTGGTCGGGCCGTTCAAGGATCTGTGGACACGACTGGACGTTCAGTATGACGACTTCATCCGGACCACCGAACCCCGACACATCCAGGTCGTCCAGGACGTCCTTCAGATGCTCTACGATCGCGGTGAGATCTATGAGGACTTCTATGAGGGGTGGTACTCTACCGCTGCGGAGCGGTTCTGGACCGAGAAGGACCTGATCGACGGGAAGTGCCCGGACACCGGACAGCCCGTCGAGTGGATCACAGAGAAGAACTACTTCTTCCGGATGTCCAGGTACGGCGATCTGCTTCGCAAGTGGATCGAAGATCACCCCGACTTCATCCGCCCGGTATCGCGAAAAAATGAGGTGCTCGGCTACTTGCGCCAGGAGATGGGCGATCTATGCATCACCCGCCCCAAGGAGCGCCTGCCCTGGGGGATCGAGATCCCCTTTGACCGCGACTACGTCACCTATGTGTGGTTCGACGCCCTGCTCAACTACATCACCGCGCTGGGCTACCACCCCGCCCGTGACAACAGCGAGCTGTTCGAGCACTTCTGGCCGGCCAGCTACCAGCTGGTGGGCAAGGACATCTTGACCACCCACGCCGTCTACTGGTCGACGATGCTGTTCGCCCTGGGCCTGACCCCGTCGCAGTGTCTGTACGCCCACGGCTGGTGGACCGTCAAGCAGACCAAGATGAGCAAATCGCTGGGCAACGTCATCGATCCCAACCTGCTGTTGGATGCCTACGGCGTCGACGCGGTCCGGTTCTTCGTCCTCAAGGAGATCCCCTTCGGTGGCGACGGGGACTTCAGCCACGACGCCTTCATGAAGGGCGTCAACTCGTACCTGGCCAACGACTTCGGCAACCTCGCCCACCGAGCGCTGTCGATGACCAACAAGTGGCTTGGCGGCCAGATCCCGCCGCTGGACGAACCGACCGAACGCGACGACGCCCTGACCGCGATGATCGAGCGGGTGCTGCCAGAGTACATCGAACAGCTTGAGGCGCTCCAGTTCTCCATCGCCCTGGAGACGCTGTGGACCTTCATCCGCGCAGGCAACAAGTACCTCGACGACGAAGCGCCATGGGCGCTCAATCGTGAAGGCAAGACCGAGCGGCTACAGGGCGTGATGCGACGCGCGATGGAGATCTGTCGGATTGCTTCGGTGCTGGTCTCACCGTTCCTCACCCGGAAGTCTTTGGAGATGCTGAACAACCTGGGGCTCGATGAGATCCGCTTTGAGAAGCTGACCACCTTCGACGGGCTCACTGCAGGGGCGGACGTATCTGATTTCGATCCGCTCTTCCCCCGGATACAGGAGCTGCCGCCAGCCATTCAGGCGGTCCTCGGCGCCGATGCACCGGAAGCCCCCCCGAAGCCGAAGAAGAACAAAACGTCCAAAAAGAAGAAAGACGCAGAACCGAGAGGGGACGGTCTGATCACGTTCGACGACTTCCAGAAGGTTCAGTTGCGGGCGGGCCGGGTTGTTGCGGCAAAACCGCATCCAAACGCCGATAAGCTGCTGGTGCTTCAGGTGGATCTGGGCGAAGGGCAGCCGCGTCAGATCGTGGCGGGCATCGCCAGCCGCTATCCGCCGGAGACGTTGGTGGGACAGATGGTCGTCGCAGTGGCGAACCTGAAACCCGCCAGGCTCCGCGGGGAGATCAGCCAGGGCATGTTGTTGGCCGCGGGAGCGAGAGAGGTTCAGGGGCTTGTCACGCTGTCGGATGACGTGGAGCCGGGCACCGTCGTTCGGTGAGTGAGAAAGAGGGTCGCGTTTCGAGAACCGTTCCGGTAGAGTTAGCGGCGGTACACTGTTCCAATTTTCTTCATCGAAGACGCACATCAACGGCAAAAATCGGCTCTGAAGACATTTTCTCCATGAAGATGTCACACTACTGGAGCGATGATCGTAGCTGATAGATGATTCAGAACCCTCTCAGGAGCCCCGCGCCATGACCCGTAGCTTGCTCCCCATTGCAGCTGTCCTTGCTGTCGGTTGTAACGAATTCGACCTCGTTCCTGCGGATGAACTCAACGCAGGAAACGAGGATTTTTGCGCGGCCAGCGTCGCCCTGAACACCCGCAACATCCCATTCGGTGAGCTGAGCGTCGGCGCGGGTGAGCAGCGGACCGAGACCGTCATCATCACCAACGCCAGCGAGACGTGCGACCTGAGCATCTCAGAGCTTCTCATTGAAGAAGATGCAATGGCGTCGTTTATTCTGGGCACGATCAGCTCGCCGGTGCTGGCCCCCGGCGCCTCGGCGGACCTGAACATCACCTACTCGCCGACGGTTGACTTCGACGATCAGGCGACCCTGATCGTCAAGACCAACGACCCCGATGAGCCCCGGGCCGCGGTCCGGCTGACCGGCTCCGGTCTGGCCCCGAAACTTGAAGTGGATCCGGCCGAATACGACTTCGGCCTGCCTTACATCGGCTGTGAGTTCGGCCAGACGATCACCATCCGCAACGTGGGCCGTGATGACCTGATCGTCGACGACGCCCTCTTCGCCCCCGACACCCTTGAGCTGACCTGGGACGATCGGCGGTTCAACCGGTTCACCGGCGACCCGATCAATGGTGAGTTCCCCTGGACCCTCAAGCCTGAGGAAGAGCGCAAGGTCAGCGTCTTCTACAACCCCCTCGACACGCTCGCGGATGGCAGCACCATCACCTTCTCGACCAACGACCCGGCCCTGGCCAACGGCAACGGCTACGCCTTCCAGACCGGCAACGCCGAGATTTATGACCGAAACACCGACGTCTTCGAGCAGCCTTTGAAGGCGAAGACCGACATCCTGTTCGCTGTGGACAAGTCCTGCTCGATGAACGACGACATCGCCGCGGTTCGGGCCAACTTCTTCTTCTACACCTCGACGTTGCAGAGCCTCAACGCCGACTACCGCATCGCGATCATCGTCCAGGACTCCGGCGTCATCTCCGGCAGTTATGATTACATCGACGAAGACCTCGCCCGGATCAATGGCGCCGCTGAGGCGGTCGCGGGCGACATGTTGGATGGGACAGAGGGTGGCTTCACCGAGATGGCGTTCACCCTGTTCCAGAACGGCTATGAAGCCAACTCGCACTGGTTGCGGGACGATGCGAAGCTCAACCTGGTCGGCATCTCCGATGAGCCTGAGCAGAGCCCCGACTCCTGGGCCAACTATGTGTCGTACTTCCAGGACTTGAAGGACGACCCCGATCAGGTCGTCTTCCACGCGGTCGGCGGCGACTACCCCAGCGGCTGCGGCGGCAACATGGGCTATGAGGGGATGTACCAGGCCACCGTCATGACCGAAGGTCTGTTCTTGTCCATCTGCGAAGAAGACTGGTCCAGCCAGCTCATCAAGCTCGCTGAAGAGTCGGCCAACGACCTGGACACCTTCATCCTCAGCCGGGACCCGGTGCCTGAGACCATCAAAGTCCGTGTCAACGAAGTCACGGAGCCCGACGGGTGGAACTACAGCGAAGAGAAGAACGCGGTGGTCTTCTTCGAAGAAGACATCCCCGACGGTGGCTCGATCATTGAGATCGAATACATCGTGCAGAGCGACTGCGACCAGTAATCGCTGCGTTCTGGTGGGCAATCGACCGGGTCGGCGTCATGCCGACCCGGTCGTCGCGTTCAGATCGGAGATTTCCGGCCGCAGACGCGATTCAACAAGCGAACGGCCGTACCAGACTTTATAGTACCCAGTGCGATGCCGAGGAGTGCTCGATGATGCGATTCACATTGCCTGTCCTGTTGTGCGGGTTCGCCGCCGGTTGCAGCGAGTTTGATCTGGTGTTTCGCCCGGACGAGCTCCAGGATCCCGAATGCAACCTGACCGTCCAGACGCCCGCGCGGATCGACTTCGGCGCCATCAGCGTTCGGAACGACGACCCGGTCACCCAGCAGCTGCAGATCGTCAACAACAGCAACTGCGACATGAACATCTATGACCTGGAGCTTCAAGCCGATGGGCGGGGATCGTTTCGCACCGGCCCGCTGTTCCAGCCCGTCCTCGAAGCCAACGGCGGACAGACCAGCATTGATGTCGTCTGCGACCCTGTCACCGACGGATCTCTCGACGGCATGATCCGTATCCGGGCTGGCGCCTCTGACTTTGAAGATCAGTCTGTAGAGAAGTTCACCGAGCTGGTCTGTCAGGGCCAGGCGCCCCAACTCAGCGTCACTCCGGACGACTTCACCTTCGATCCTGAGCCGATCGGCTGTGAAGAGCGGCTCCCCGTCACCATCAGCAACATCGGCAGCGAAGTTCTTGAGGTGAGGGGCATCGACAACATCATCACCGCGTCCGCAGAGCTTCGGTACGACATGGAGCTGAACGAGCTGTTCCCGTGGGCGCTCGAGCCTGGCCAGTCCCGAGACATCGCGGTCTACTATGAACCGACCGACAACATCGGCGACACTCTTCAGTTCCGCGTCCAGTCCAACGACCCGCTGTTTGAAGCCAACGGCTATCCTGCCATCTATGACGGGAACGCGGCAGAGCCCATCCGGCAGACCGACATCTTCGAGGTGCCGCTGAAGCCCCAGTCGGACATCATCTTCGCGGTCGACACGTCCTGCTCGATGAAGGACGCCATCGCCGGCATCCAGAACAACTTCGAAGTGTTCACCGACGCCCTCGATAAGACCGACACCGACTATCGGATCTTCGTCGTGGTCGAAGACTCTGGGATCCCCACCGGCGATGTCGCATACATCGATCGGGATAACGCAGAGAATGCCTCTGATATCATCGAGGAGATGCTCTCCGGGCCCAAAGGGTTCACCGCGGAGATGGGGCTGACCATGCTCGAGATCGCGACGGCGGCCAACCGCAGCAACCTGCGTGAAGACGCAGAGCTCAACCTGATCGCCATCTCCGATGAGCCTGAGCAGACCCTGACGAAAGACTACACCGAGTTCGTCGCCGACTTCCAGGCCCTCAAAGACGACGATCGCAAAGTCCAGATCCACGGCATCGGCGGCGACGCCCCCAACGGATGCGACACCGCCAAGGCGTTCACCAACGTCTTCGAAGCGACCGAAGCCACTGGCGGGACGTTCGCCTCGATCTGCTCCCGGGATTGGGCCGCCCGCCTCGATGACCTGGCCGCAGAGACCGTCGTCGAGCTCAACGTCTTCGACCTCTCCCGACGCCCTGTACAGGACTCCATCACGGTCTCTGTCAACACCGGCAGCGTCGAAGGGGACTGGGTCTACGACTCCACGTTCAATTCCATCGTCTTCGCCAGCGGCAAAGAGCCGCCCGGCGCCGCCACTGTATCCGTCAGCTACATCGTCCAGACCGACTGCGACTGACCCAAACCGCAACAGATACAGACCGCAACGGCTACAGACGATCGGTCAGACGTCGAGCTGCTTGTCCTTGTCATGGCACAGCAGGTCGATGATGATCGTTGTGGCCAGCGGCACGATCGGATCAGCGTCGTCATCGATCTCGATGCCGTAGACATCGGTGAGCGACAGCCACTTCTTCGACACCTTCGCCACAGCGCTGCGGCCCTGGTGAAGGTTGTACTCATAATCCAAGAATGAGCCGGTGGCTTCCAGGTTGTCGTCGTCGGGGATGTCGATGATGAAGCGGTCGCGGAACGACACCAGACGCTTCTTGACCGTGGCCACCACCTGATCGCCGCGACGGACGACATAGGTGGGCCGGAGGGCGATGACCCGCTGCTCGATCCGAGCGACCTCACCGCCGGAAGCGTCCTTAATCGTCAGCTTGTCACCGACGCTGAAGACCTTGCCACTCACCCGATACACCACATCACCGGCCTCATCCCGGACGGTGAACTCCTGACCCATCAGACTGAAAAACTTTTGTTTGAGCGTGAACCGCATACATCCCTCGGAAGTTCAATTTCCACCACTCAAACTGTAACCGATCCCCACCGCAGGGCGCGGCG
>JBCBLB010000235.1:0-12712 GCA_038520555.1 Myxococcota bacterium
ATCTGAGCGGCCTGCTGGGTCACCAGAGCCTCCAAGCGCTCGATGCGCTGGAAGAGGGCGGCGGTGACTTGATCCGAGCTCATGCCTCATCATACCGGAGATACGGTTCTAAAGGGTTACGAAGGATGTACCTGCACTGCGTTAAGGCTCAAGATGGGCAGCGGGGTCATGAGACCAGTGCAGCGATGAGTCCCTGTATGAGGGCTCTTCCTCGTCTGCGCATATTGTGAATGAATTCGAAGAAAGCGATGTCGGCGGGGAGGAAGGTCTGAGAGATGCCGCGATGAGGTCTCAGCCAACTCTTCAGTAGCGACTGGGTGTCGCTCATCAGATCCTGGATTCTCAATTGCATACACAACGCTATCATAAAACGATAAGGAACGACAAACCTGTCTTATTTTGTTTTTATTTACCCCTCAGGAAAGAACCCGCTTCACATATTGAGCCTATTTACAATTCTTACCTTGAAGATAACGATCTGAGGCTGATCGGAGCAACCGTTAACCAGCCTTAAAAAAAGCAGCTGACAACTTCATGGTCTCACATCTTCGTCTGTCATCTGCCACAACTCCTCCATCCCATAGGGCTCTCCACCACCCCCTCCCATCCGGCCACGGACAACGAAGACCGATGGCGGAATTGACTCAAAGAAGATCACGGTGCCGATGGGGTTAAGGCCGCACACCAACGACCAGTCGATACTCTGCTGTTCGTAGTGTTTGCGAAGGGCGGGCATGTCGATCCCGATACCCACTCGATCGCGAAACCGCTTGAACAGCCGGCTGCGCATCGGCCAGTGCTCTGCGCTGGCGTGGACGGTGCCGTCGGCCTCCTGAACGAACCAGCCGAAGGCGTGGATGTATCGCCCGAGCGGCACGATCACTCCCGCTGGGGCCTGGAAGCCGGGATCGGTCCGCTGTCGTCGCCGAACCTTCCCGCTCACCACCGGCACGGCGTCCAACAATCCGCGCGCGACGTTCTTTTTGGTCAGGTGCATCGCGAGGGTCAGCTCTGGCGGGCAGGGCGCGAGTTCGGTGTACCGCATCCACTCATGCAGTCCCTGGTAGCAGCCATACCGCCATGCGCCGTCCTTCATCACTCGGAAGATCCGCTGATGGTCGGCGGCCTGGTAGACCATGATCTTCTCCAACAAGGCATCCGAGAAGATGCCGTCGGTGTCGGGGAAGACCTCTCGGAGGGCGTCGGGCTCCAGGTAGTCGAACCGCTTGACCTGTTCGGGGTGGTTCATGACCGTCTGCTGCCAGTCTGCCAGCTCCGCCGCGGCGTAGACCTGTTTGGCCTTCCCGCCGAGGGGCTGCGTCATGTCCAGGCCCAGCTCTCCGGCGGTCCGCAGCAGCAGGACGAGGTCTTCAAGGAACTTGTGCTCGGTCTTCCGATACCGAATCGGGCCACGCGCCTTCTTCTTAGCCATCGTCTTCCTCTTCGAGGTAGCGCTCCAGCACGGGCAGGGCGTTCAACAGCCTGTCCCGCAGCTTGGGATCAAAGTACGGTTTCCCCACGACCGCCGGGAAGGGGTTCCCGACGTGGTCGAGCTCCCACCGCAGCAGCTCATCTCGCTGGCGCATCGCCTCGACCCGGGGTCGGTGTTGGTTGAAAAAATCCAGGTAGGGGCGGAGCGCGGCCTCGACCGCAGCGGGCCCTTCGGCGACGACCGCCTCTGCCCGTTCGTTGGGCAGGATCCCGCCCTGGACCAGCGCTTTCCGGAGCTTCCCCCGGGGGAAGCTGCTGCGGGCCGCGTCGCGGAGCTGGCGGATCTTGCGGAGCCCCTCGTTGAGGAGGGCGAGCATCCGGGCCCGCAGCCGGTCGGGGTTGTTGAGCGAGCGGAGCAGGGTCGGCCGACACATCTCATGAAGGTGTGTAAAGTCGGGGTCGAGCCATTCGGGCTCCGCGAAGGGCTGTCCGTGGAGGAGCGGGGTGTGGTCTGGTCCGCCGACGCGGAAGAAGTGGTGTCCCCATCGGGCCATGTCGTCGACGGTCAGGTAGAGGAACATGCCCTGGTCCTGGGCAGCGTAGAGGCCTTTCGCGGGGTGATAGCCGACCTCACGGACCCGGGCGAGGCGTCCGCTCTGGTTGAGCCCGCCGAGGATGTACCGCTGCCCGGCCAGCAGGCTCGCCGCGGCCCGCTTGTGGTCGTGCGAGTAGAGCCGGCCGTTCATCACAAAGAACAGCAGCGGGAGGATAAACAGCTGGTTCTCCGGCCCATGCGCCCTGCGCATCAGCTTCCAGAAGAAGTCCGGATCGCCGATGGCCGCCCGAATGTTGTCAGTGACCTTGTAGCCGGTCTTCTCCCGCTTGTTGATGTCCCCTTCGTTGAGGATGTCGCCATGTTTGAACGACAGCTGCAGCAGATCGACCCAGTATAGCGGGCTGTCCGCTTTGAGCAGCGGCTTCTTATACTCGGGCGGGGGCATCTTCCCGCCCATGAACTCGCCATAGGTGTAGTGGTGCCGGAGGCCGGGGTTGTTGTCGGCGAGGACTTCGAGGTTGGTGTTGTCGCAGGGGAGCAGCGCGCCATCGTCGAGCAGCCGAGCGAAGTCCCGGGCGAACCGCGGCCCGCCCGGCAGCCGCCCGGGCCAGCCCTGTGGATCGGTCAGCACATCGATCGCAGATTCGTTGAACCGCGAGATGATCGCATCGTCGTCTTCGGTCTGCTCGGTGTGGTAGACCCACTCGGGCTGAAAGAAGACCTCATGGCGGATGCGCGCCTTAAACCGCGCGCGGACGCCGGTGACCGGGTTGAGCCGGTCCGGGCGGTGATCCTTGATCATGATGAGGGCTTCCACCGGCAGATCGCAGCGGTAGAGGGCGCAGCCGCTGCCCGGGGTGAACAGCCGCGCCCCGATCTGCTGGATGAGGTCACAAAACTCGGCGTTCGCGATGTTCGGCACGTCGGCGGCGGTCAGCACCCGGGAGTGCATCAGATGATTGACGGTGAGAAGCCCTTTGCACAACATCTCGGTCGGCGTCGAGCGCACCGCCCGGCGCGCGGCCCCCGAGTACGATCGCGATGCCCAGTAAAACCCGCCACTGTCCGACACAACTTCGCTCCACTTCGGCCGTCCCCGTCCACGTATCCTGTCACTGGCGCGGCGTGATCCCGGGCGGCGGCGGGTGGTCGCTGAGGGCAGCCAGCCTGGGGTCGTCCCAGATCTGTTGAAGGATGACCAGCGGCGTCGGGCTGCGATCCACCGCCTGGGAGAGGGCCCGACGGGCGGCGTCGGTGTCTCCACGGCGGAGGGCCTCTCGCGCCCGGAGCATCCACAGCCGCCCCACCGGAGCATCGGTGAGGTCGGTGTCGTCGAGCGAGTCGAGGATGGCGTTCGCCTTGAGCAGCCGCCCCCGGTCGAGGTGGGCCTGCGCACGGGCGAAGTTGATCGTCCACCCTGCGACCGTGTCTGGGGCGAGCCCTTCGAGCAGCGGCCCATCCATCAACGTCCGAAACGCTTCGGTCGGCCGGTCGATGGGCTGCCAGTACGCCTCGACAAAATGCGCTGCGAACGTGGTGTCTCCCAGAGACTCTCGGAGGACCCGGATCCAGGTGGCCGGATCCGCCCGCAGCAACCGGAGCCGGTCGATCCGCGCCAGCGAGTAGACGTTCACCGGCGTGATCTCGCGGAGCAGGTGGTGAGCGGCGACCCGCATCCGCGGATCCCGCGCGGCGCGCAGCGCCTCGGCAGCCGCGATGTCGCCGTGGATGGCCTGGTACATCAGGTTCGGCGCGCCGTCCTTCGGCATCGCGCCGCTCACGTCCATCGCATCGACGTCCAGGGAGACCTGTCCGAAGCCGTTCTCTCCGCCGACGGGCAACAACTCCAGTCGGATCGTGCCGTCCAGCGGGAGCGCGCCGGTGTGGACCAGCACCGAGGCGTCTCCCATGGCGCACCGCAGGGTCTCTCGCTGGCGGTCCAGGCTGAGGGTCAGCCGCTGGGTGCCCATCGAGAACGGCAACAAGGCCGTTCGATACAGCAGGGGCAGCTGCTGGCCCTGGCGAGTGGATTGCCCGCAAGCGAAGGAGAGCGCGTGGTTGTCCGCCGTCCCCCCGCCGACACGGGCGATGGCCATCTCCAGCCGCACCTCGCCCACCCGGAGCCGGATACCATAGCCCCGACCCAGATCCTGGCTGGCCACATCCACCTGAAGATGGGCCGCGATCACCGATTCGATCGGTTCGAGCGGGATAGAGAGGGCGGTCGCGCCCTCCTGACCGGCGAGCAGCGCGCGCAGATGCGGTGCCGTGGGCTGGACTCGGATGGCGAGGGGGTTGACCGCAGCGGATTGGACCAACCCGCGCGGGCCGAGCAGCGGGACCCGCGACGGGCGCCGATCACCGGGGCGGGGCTGATGCTCGTCGACCAGGATCGCATCTACCACGCGAAGATCGTTGTCATCGAGCTCAGAGAGCATCGCCAGCTCACTGGCCAGGGCTCCGCGCAGGTGCTCCAGCGATGCGTTGGCTGAAACCTGATCCCGCTCCAGGCCCAGAGAACTCCAATACAAGGCCCGGCGATATGACGCGCGCTGAATCGGTCCGGCGAATCGTGCGAGCGAACGAAAGATCGAGACGGCCTCTTCGGTGAACCCCATCGACGCCAGCGTCTCTGCGCGCTCCCATCGTTGGGCCTGCTGCCGAGACGCATCGCCCGGAGCCTCCGCCATGTCCGCACGCACCGACAGCCGTCGGGCGGGGAGCCGATCCCCACCGCGACCGATCACGACCGAGCGGCCCTCTCGAACCAGCCACAGCTCATCATCCCCGTCGGCATCGAGATCTCCAGCGGCGAGCAGCTCTGCGCCAGGGAGCGGGACAGGCTCCCAACCGCCTCCCGCAGAGTGAATCAGGATGACGGTATTTTCCGTCTTCTGAAGGACGATCTCATCGACGCCATCTCCGTTCAGATCCGCGGCGACCGGCATCGTCTGGGTGGGCACTTCCGTCGGCGGAGCGGCCTGCACCCCGCCCGCCCATGAGACCACAGAGAGGTAGTATGGATCGGGCTCTCGGTCGAACCCGGCCCGGTGAGGCACGCCCGGAGCATGCCCCAGCAGGGCGATGGCGGGGCCGTCGGGCCCCCGGATCGGGGTCATCCGCGGACGGCGCGCCTGGATCATGCCGTCGATGGTGGGGGAATCGGGCAGGCCGACGACGCGAAGCAGCCCTCCGAACGGCCAGCCCGTCACCAGCAACGCGACCTCGCCGGCGCCGTCCTGATCCAGATCGACGAAGTCCAGCGCCTGCCCGCGACTCCCCTGTGCGCGTAACCAGGACAGCGGTGACTTCGAGGTCCCTGCAGCGGTCCGGGAGACCTTCAGCGGCGCCGCTGAAGGGCCGCCCAGCTCATAGCGCTCCAGGATGCCGTCCCGATCGAGATCTGCGAAGCGTCGCATCGGAGAGGGCGGCAGCCGCCGAAGGGCCGCGTCTCCACCGCCACGGATCGACAACCACGCGTCCATCGACCGCGCGAATCCCACAGGCGGGTCCGGGAGGATCTCAATGGTCTGGCCGTCTGCGCCGAGGCGGCGCACCCCATCGATGGCCATCAGGTAGCGCTCTCCAGCATAGATGACGTTTCCGGTCCGCAACCCGCTCACCCGCTCCATCTCGCCTTCGATCTCGACCTGGGAGAGGAGCGGGAGCAGCCGCCGCTGGCTGGCGGACATCGCCGCACGGGCCGCGTCGAGGTCACCGTCTTCGAGGGCCAGCCAGAGGTCAACGTAGGGGAGGCTGCCGGTGGTCTCTGGGGACAGCATCCGGACGGCGTCCCACTGCTCATCCTGGGCGAGCTGTTCGATCAGGGCGGTCGCAGCACGGGCGCTGGCGGGTGAGGACTGTGCGCTCGACCACGCCTGGGCCAGGGCCATCCGCCGTGGGCCCCGCCGCTGCGCCTCGGCGGCCCACATCCACCCTTCGCTGATCGCGGCGGTGTCGACGAAATTGGGATCCTCCATCAGCGCCTGCATCGCCTGAATCTTCGCCGCGGGGGACTGATCGACCTGCTGCTTCAGCGCCTCCAGGGCTGCGAAAGCGTTGGCTTCCCGGGACGCGTCCCGGGCGGCCCCCCACCCCCACAGACCGAGCCCGACCAGCAACACGGAGAAGGTGGCCGCGCTGAGGGGCAGCCGGTTCCGAAAGAACCATCCTTGAATCCATCGATCTGGCGCCCACCCCAGCGCCGCCACCGGGCGGCGCTCCAGGGCCGCACGCAGATCGTCGGCGAGGGCATTGACGGTGGCGTAGCGGTCATCGGGGCGGAGGGCGACCGACCGCCGCACGATGGCCTCCAGCTCCCGATCAAAGAACCCTTCCCAGGCGATCCGAACGCTGCCGTCTGAGACCCGACGCGGCCGGGTGCCGGTCACCAGCTCCGCAGTCAGGGCGCCCAGGGCGAAGACATCGGCGCGGCCATCGACCGGGGCGCCGGTCATCTGCTCGGGAGAGGCGTAGGACAACGAGCCGGCCCCGGTCACGCCGCCTTCGTCGTTGCGGGTGGCGATGCCGAAGTCCAACACCTTCGGCTGGCCGTCTTCGAGGACTTTGATGTTCGACGGCTTCAGGTCACGGTGAATCACCCCGGCAGCGTGGGCGGCGCCGACGGCCTCTGCGATGCGGAGCAGAAGCGAGAGCCGGGCGGGCCGGGTCTCGGCGGCGGTCCAGGCCGTCTTCAGATCCGTCCCCCGGATCAGCTCCATGACGACGACGGTGGTCTCCTCGTGCACGAACGCCTGGTGGACCTGGGGGATGCCCGGATGATAGACATCGGCCATCGCCTGCACCTCGTGGCGGAGAAGGGCCTCGCTCCGGGTGCTGCGGAGCCAGGGGTGGACCACCTTCAGCGCGACCCGGCGACGCGGGACGTCCTGCTCGGCTTCGAAGACCACGCCCATCCCCCCAGCACCCAGGCGACGCACCACGCGGTACGGGCCGAACATCTCGGGGAACGGATCGGTGGACAGAGCGTCCGTGAGATGAGGGAGCGCGATGGAGGTCGGCGCAGGGGGCTCGGTGTCCGCCGCGTCCAGGGCCAACATGTCGAGCACTTCGTCCCGAACGCCGATGTCGCCGCCCGACATCTGGGCGACCGCCTCCGCTTGCGATGCCAGGGGAAGATCCGCGACAGCGTTGAAGATCTCGAAGACGCGGGCGAATCGATCCGGATTACTCATCGGCGCCGGGCGCTCAGCTGTTGGCGTGTTTGAGCAGCCAGGCGCGGGCGAACCGCCAGTGGCGCTTCACCGTCCCGGCAGACACCCCCAGGGCTTCAGCCGCCTCTTCGGTTGTCAGACCCCCGAAGGTGCGCATCAGGACCACGTCCGCGGCCTGCGGGGCCACGGCCTCCAGGGCCTTGATCATCTGGTCGATCTCAAGGATGTCGACCTGATCGCGCGGATCGTTGCCCAGACCGGCCATCGTGGTGCGGACGGGGTTGCCGCCCCGCTTCGCGGCGCCCCGGGCCCGGACCCGATCGATGATGATCTGGCGCATCGCCTGGGCTGCGGTCCGCATAAAATGCTTCTTGTCCGCATATTCTCGATCGCTGCGCGCAAGGCGCATCCACGCCTCATGCAGGAGACCGGTCGGCTGCAGCGTCTGCGCCTGGTTGCCCAGCACCCGCATCGCCAGCTGGTGCAGGTGCTTGTAGGTCTCCGAATCCAACAGGTCTGGTTTATCCATTGCGACGCCTCGACAGTCGGTGGACACCCTATCTTACCGCTTCGAAAATACGGCGCTCACCTGAGGCGTGATAGATCCCCTTCGCAGGAGGTCCAGATGAGTCAGGCACCCAACCGACCAGAGATCCCCACCCAGATGCATCGGGACGACGCGTTGTCCTGGTTCGATTCCCTCGCCACGGTCCCCCTGGACTTCATGCTCGGCGACTGGGAAGGCGCGGGCATCGCGACGGATCATCCCATGGATGGCCTGCTGGAGACCTACGGCTGGGTCGGAAAGTCCTTCGTCAACGCAGACCATGTCCACCCCCTGCTGTTCTCAGACGGGCGGGGGGGGACGTTCCGGGGCAACCCGTCCCGGATGCCGATGGACCTTGCGTTACGCTGGCCGCTGCTCAAGCAGCCCTGGCTCGGGCCGCTGATGCGCATCGGACGACCGCTCCTCGAGACCACCCGCTCGGCTGCACGGCTCCGAATGACCGAGCATCGCGGAAAAGTCAGCGCGACGATGTGTTACGACTTCCTGCCCATCCATGACGTGTTTCGCATGATCGATGAAGACCGCGTGTTGGGGCTGATGGATTACAAAGCCACCCCCCTCCCCTTCTTCTTCACCCTGCGACGCACCCGCTAAGGAATCATCAAACAAACAACTGGCTCTTTTACACTCTCAGGCTTGATCTCGGTCATGCCGCCACCTTCACCAGATCAGATTCAATTGGTGGCTCGGTGGGGTGGGCATCGTCTTGCGGCCGCGATCATGTCCGTGAATGATGGCGTTGTTCTGGGGGTGCATCAACCCCATCATCACCGGCAGCCTGCACCAGAAAATGGTGCCTCTCGAACCTCGGCTTCGTCATCGTAGAATGAAGATGCTCGATCCAGTCGCTCAATCCCGACTCCCTCTTCTGCGGTCGTATGGTCTGCCCTGTTCTGGAAGTTACAGGTTATATCCAGATTTTTATCGGGCAGGCCAACGCTGCCCGCCTCAACCGAACATCATCGCGAACCGGCAATCTTCCAAGATCTTAACAATCTATATCGGTCAATATATGAGACATGACTTTGCTGAGTGATGATACATCCTATTCAAAGATTGAACGAAAGAGAATGCTCTGCACTTGATTTCTTCCCACCATCCCTCTTCAAAGACAGGACCTCACCATGGGTTCCAAGAATAAGCCTTCATTTGCCAATGATCGTTTCCCTGAGTTCCCCCCGCTGTCCGCTACGGGTGGAGCAGAAGCACCGCGTCCAGGGACATTGGGTCGGGATCCGACCGGTGAGCGTCGTCCCGATGGTTTGCTGCCCGAAGACTTTCGGATCGAAGCACCGAGCGTGTCCTTGCCGAAAGGCGGCGGGGCGATCAGCGGAATGGGGGAGAAGTTTACAGCGAACCCGGTGACGGGGACTGCTTCGCTCAACCTCCCGCTGCCGATGAGCCCGGGTCGCGGCGGGATGACGCCGTCGGTGGGGCTGGCCTATGACTCCGGCAGCGGCAACGGCCCGTTTGGGCTCGGCTGGCGTCTGACCACGCCCTCAATTCGACGCAAGACGGACCGGGGACTGCCGCGCTATATCGATAACGGTGAACATGCAGATACGTATGTCCTCTCCGACGCCGACGACCTGGTCCCGTTGCTCGAAGACAAGGGCGGAAGCTGGGAACAACCCGCCGCCCGTACCGCATCCTATGATGGCGCTGACTGGGACGTTACGCTCTATCGCCCCCGCATCGAAGGCGGGTTCTCTCTAATCGAGCGATGGAAGCGGCAGACCGATGGGCGGATCTGGTGGCGTACCATCAGCCGGGACAATCTTCACCGGGTCTACGGTCGCAGCGATCAGGCCCGGCTGACCAACCCCGACCAGCAGCGCCAGGTCTTCGAGTGGCTGCTGGAAGAAGAGTCGGACTGTCTCGGCAACGTCATCTCCTACCAGTACAAGGCTGAAGACCGCGAAGGCGTCAACAGCCACCCCGCCGAACAGCACCGCAGCACCACCGGCAGCAAGGTCGCCTATCGGTACCTCAAGCGCGTCCGCTACGGCAACACCGTCATGGGACACAACCCCGACGCCGGGCTGTCCAGCGGGTTCTATGACCCGGCGACAGACACCTTCGGAGATTCGACGAAGAACGCCGGGACCTTTCTGTTCGACCTCGTCTTCGACTATGGAGAACACGACAGCACAGATCCTTCTGTGAGCCCCAGCGGCACCTGGAGCGTCCGACCGGATCCGTTCTCCCGGTATCGTTCTGGGTTCGACGTTCGCTGCTATCGGCTCTGTCAGCGGGTGCTGATGTTCCACGCGTTCACCGAGCTGCGTCAGGACGCCGGCGTCGCCATCCCTGCTGTGGTCCGCTCGCTGGAGTTGTCGTACACTGCTCGTCCCACCGCCACCACGCTCTCATCTACCCAGGTAAAAGGTTGGAAATGGACGGGGAGCACCTATGAAACCGACACGATGCCGGCGGTCTCCTACAGTTACGCTCAGCCCACCATCGATGAGACCGTCCGGTTCGTGGAGGGGATGGACGATCTGCCCAGCGGGCTCGATATGCGGCAGTGGCGGTGGGTCGACCTCGACGGTGAGGGGCTCAGCGGCCTGCTGACCGAACAGGGGGGTGGGCTGTACTACAAGCGCAACGACGGTGGCGGCCAACTCGCCGCCGCTCGGAAGCTGCCTCGACAAGCCGCCGTTCGCCTCAACGGTCCCGGCGCTCGGCTGGTTGACCTCGACGGTGACGGGAACCTGGACATGGTGGTGATGCGGCCGGGGTTGTCGGGGTATCAGGCGCGAAGCGATGGCGAAGACGGGTGGGAAGACTTCCGTCACTTCCGCCGTACGCCCACCCACTCTCCCGATGACCCCGATGTTCGCCTGATTGATCTCAACGGCGACGGCCACGCCGACATCCTGGTGAGCGAAGAGGAGGTGTTTACCTGGTATCCCTCACACGCGCGCCAGGGATACGGCGCGCCGCAGCGGCGGCGGCAGTCTCACAACGAAGAGAAAGGACCGCGTCTGTTGTTCTCCAAACAGGGGGAACAGATCTTTCTCGCGGACATGAGCGGCGATGGGCTGACCGACCTGGTCCGCGTTCGAAATGGCAGCATCTGTTATTGGCCCAACCGCGGCTATGGTCGGTTCGGCGCTCGGGTTCAGATGAAGGGCGCGCCCCGATTCGACCGCCCAGACCGGTTCAAACCGGACTGCATCCGCCTCGCCGACGTCGACGGCTCTGGGCCCACCGATCTTCTGTACATCGGCCCCGACGGCGTGCGCATCTGGTTCAATGAGGCCGGCAACGGCTTCTCTGCGGCAACCATGTTGTCTCGGCTGCCGAGCGTGGCCCGCCCCAACGAGGTCCAGGTTGCGGATCTGGAGGGCAACGGGACGGCGTGTCTGGTCTGGTCGTCTCCGCTGATGCGGGAGAACATGCGACCGCTCCGGTACATCCGGCTGATGGCCAAGGGCAAGCCCTGGCTGATGACCCAGATAGACAACGGGCTGGGTCGGACCACAACCCTGGAATACACCGCTTCCACCGCCTTCTACCTCGCTGACCGACGCGCGGGGACGCCGTGGGCGACGCGGCTTCCGTTTCCTGTGCACTGTCTGTCTCGGGTCGAGAGCCACGATGCGATCACCGGCCACCGCTTCGCCAGCCGCTACGCCTACCACCACGGCTACTTCGACGGCCCTGAGCGGGAGTTTCGCGGCTTCGGGATGGTTGAGCAGTGGGACACCGAGTCCTTCAGTGACTTCGCGGCCACCTCTCCGCAGTACGATCCGGCCATCGTCCAACAGGTTCCTCCGGTTCGAACGCGGACCTGGTTTCATACCGGCGCCTGGAAGAAGAAGGGGACGCTGACGAGCGCCTACGAAACGGAGTATTTCGACGGCGACGATAACGCCCTGCATCTTCCGCCGCCGTCGTTACCGACCGGACTGACGCCCCAAGAAGCGAGAGACGCCCATCGGGCGTTGAAGGGGCAGATGCTGCGACAAGAAGTCTATGCGGAGGATGGTTCGGGCAACCTCGCCACCCTCTACACCGTCTCCGAACAGACCTTCCAGATCAAACAACTCCAGCCTCTCCACGGAAAGTATCCGCCGTCCTTCCATATGGTCTCCGGCCAGAGCCTCTCGTTCACCTACGACCTCGACGTGAGTGAATCCTCGACGGAACCACCCGATCCGCGGGTCAGCCAGACGATGACGCTTGCGGTTGATGAATATGGCGTGGTGACCCGCTCAGCGGCGGTGTCGTATCGCCGACGAACGCCCATCGCGGGCAGCGACGCGGACCTCGACGAAGAGCAGAAGATCACCCGGGTCATCGTCAGCGAAAACGACGTCGTCCACCAGGATGATGCGATCGAGACCGACAACCTCTGGCGGCTGGGGGTGCCCTGGCAGAGCCGGAGCTGGGAATTCTCCGGGGCGGTCAACGGCTCGACTTCTTCGAAGAACCTGCAAGATACCACCGCGCTCGCCGATCCCCAGACCCTCAACGCGACCTTCACCGGCTTCCTCGCCGCGGACACGCTGTCCTATGAAGAAGCCGTGCCCGCCGATGGGTATCGTCGGCTCCTCGGCCATCAGGTGGTGACCTACTGGCGCGATGATCTCTCGGGTGCTGCCCCGATTAAGAGCGTCGGCAAGCGAGCGGTTCCATATCAGAAGTACGCCCTGGTCTACACCGAAGGCCTGCTGTCATCGCTGTTCGGCACGAAGTCCGGGAGCACCTACGGCGGTCGGCTGACCGAGACGATGCTCACGGATGCCGGCTACGTCAGCCCGCTCGGTGGGGTCGACCCGCTGCTGGCCGACCCCACCGCCGGCGCGGCGACGAGCGGAGACTACTGGTGGATCCCATCGGGACGCACCACACTCGATGACACCGCTTTCTATCAGCCGTTTGAACACATCGATCCGTTCGGCAACACCACGAAGCTGACGTGGGATGGCTACGACCTGCTCACCGAAGAGGTGGAGAGCCCCCCAGCTGCGGGGA
>JBCBLB010000173.1:0-15116 GCA_038520555.1 Myxococcota bacterium
CGGAAACCTGGCCCCCCCACCCCAGCCGCCGCGTTCCTCATCGACGGTTTTGAGGATCGTATCGTGTCCTCGGGTGATGATATCGTCGTCGTCTCCGCCCACAGCGTCGACCTGTCCCATCTCATCGAAGCGGGACCGGGCGCGTTTTCGCACGCGCTCCGGATCTCTTCGCCAGGCCGACTCGACGCTGGAGAGGACATCGCGGAAGGCGGGCATCCCATAGCGCGGGTATGGCGGGTAGTAGGTCCCCCCCTGAACCGGGAGCCGCTCCGGGGTGAGGAACACGGTCGCTGGCCAGCCAGCCTCGCCGTTCATCTCCAGCAGGGTGTCCATACAGAAGGCGTCGACGTCGGGGTGCTCTTCACGATCGACCTTGATGGAGACGAACCGTTCGTTGAGCAGCCGGGCGACGCGGGGGTCCGAGAAGCTCTCATGAGCCATGACGTGGCACCAGTGACAGGCGGCATAGCCAACCGAGAGGAAAATCAGGACCTGTCGTCGCTCTGCTTCGGCGAAGGCGTCCCCTCCCCAGGTCCGCCAGTCGATGGGGTTGTCGGCATGTTGGCGAAGGTAGGGGCTGGAGGCGCCGACGAGACGGTTCTTCCAGGGCCCATTTTGATGTTCGCCGTTGGCGACTCGGTATCCGGTGGGAAGGTTGTCCATGATGCGGAAGGAGAGTCCATCGTTGGGGGATGATACGTACCTTCAGGAGAACGCAGGGAGCCGGATGCGCAACCAGGAAGATCCAGAAGCCGGGCTGGAGCTGCCCCGAGCCAGCGAATTCATCGCTTTCGCCCGAAAGGTGATGGTCGTGGTTGGCCTCGTCAGCCTGAGCCTGTTCGTCGGGTTCGTCCTCTGGCGGAGCGGTCAGGTCCTGCTGGTCCTGTTCCTGGGAACCTTGATGGCCCTGATGATCGACGGGATGGCGCAGTGGATCCAGCGAAACACCCGCCTGCCCCGGCCGCTCGCAGCGATGGGCGTCCTGCTCGGCATGCTGGCCATCACGGTCGGTATCGGCGTGGCCATCGGCCCACAGCTCTCCAGCCAGTTCTCCGACCTCGGCGGACGGATCGACTCCGCCTCGGTCGAGATCCGTGCCTGGCTGAACGCACGCAACTGGGGGCGGGGCGTCCTGGCGCAGCTCCAACAACAGGCGTTGTTGCCTCCTCGACTGGGCGAAGTCACCGGGGCGTTCTCCTCGATCCTGGGGGCGGTCACCGGCATCGCTGGTCTGTTGGTGATCACCGCCTATGGGGCGGCGGAGCCGGATCTCTACCGACAGGCCGCCTTACAGCTGGTCCCCCCAGGGTATCGGCGACGGGCCAATGAGATCGCCCAGCTGCTCGCTCGCGCGCTCCGCAGCTGGATGATCGGGCGATTCACCGCCATGGTCACGGTGGGCAGCTTGACGTGGCTGGGGCTGTTCATCGTCGACATGGAGCTGGCCGGGGCGCTGGCGCTGATCGCCGGGGTGTTCACCTTCATCCCGTTCATCGGCCCCTGGCTGGGCGCGGTCCCCGCTGTGGTCGTTGCCTTCGCGATCAGCCCGGAGCAGCTGCTCGGCGTCTCGGTCGTCTTCTTCATCGTCCAGTTCCTGGAGACGAACCTGATCACCCCCCTCGCGCAGCGGTACGCGATCTCGTTCCCCCCTGCGCTGCTGATCACCGTACAGCTGGTCATGGCGGCGACCGCCGGGATGTTGGGGGTGCTGGTCGCCACGCCCCTGGTGGTCGCGGTGGTGGTGTTGGTTCAGGCCATCTATGTCCAGGACATCCTCGGAGAAGACATCTCCATCATCGGCAACCCCGTGGCCACCTCACCAAGAGACGGATCGCCTGCGGCGCCTCCAGCGCCCCCCTCGACGACCTGATACGCTCTGGCGGGGAGGTGGGGCTGTGACGGTGCTCTGGGCGAACCTGCTGCTCGCGCTCCTGGGAACCGCATGGGCCCAGAACCGCGACGACTGCACAACCGCAGCGCAGTATATCTATGTGATGACCAGCCGCAGACAGCTGGTCCGATTCCATCCACAGCGGCTCACCTTCCATCCCATCGGCGAGATCCAGTGTGAGAATCAGTTCGGATCGGTCAACTCAATGGCGGTCGCCCGGGATGGCACCGCTCGGGTCGTGTTCACCAACGGACAGCTGTTCCAGGTCGACACCCGCACCGCCGCCTGCTCGCCGACCGGCTACACGCCCTACCAGAACGGCTTCTCGACCTTCGGGATGGGCTATGCCATCGCCCCGAACGGATCCGACACCCTCTACATCAGCGCCAACAGCAAGATCGGCGGCGGGGGCTTCCGGCTGGCGAAGATCGAAGGGGGGAGCCCCAATGTGGTGGGCAGCTACGACAAACTCGCCGCCAGGGCGGAGCTGAGCGGCACCGCCGACGGTCGGTTGTTCGGCGCCTTCGAAGGCTCCCCGTTCGTGATAGCCGAGATCGATCCGGCGACGGCATCGGTCTTGTCGATGGCTCCGCAAAACGCAATCCGCTATTCGCACAACTCTTCGAACTTCGCCTTCGCACACTGGGGCGGCAAGTTCTACCTGTTCGTCGGTCAAGGCGGCGCCACAGATGTCTACCAGTACGCTCCCGACACCGGCGTCACCCTCAAGGTCGCCGATACACCGCTGACCATCGTAGGCGCTGGCGTCTCGACCTGTGCGCCCACCGAATTTCCGACCGAAGACTTCACCACCCTCGATCCAACAAAAGACAACGGTCAACGCACGACACCACCAGACCCGCCAGACCCGCCAGACCCGCCTGAGGACCAGGGCACATGGGTCATCGAAACCGATGCCCCCGATGGGTTGCAGGAGCCGGGAAGCGCCATCACCGTCACAGGCGGTGTTCGCGATGAAAACGGTGATGTACAGCCCATCGACGGCGGCTCGTTCACCGTCACCGATCAGAACGGTGACGTGACCGAACACCCTGGCAAGAACCGTGACGACGGTCTGGTCGAGGCAGAGATCCCGCTCAAGGATGAGGGACCGCTGGACATCACCTTCACCCCGGGCCCGATGAGCCGGCCGGCGGGCGTGGACCTCAGCCCTGTCTCGGACAGCAGCGTCACGGTTCAGGTCGGCTGGTCGCTGAAGATCGACATCTCAGCCCTGCCCACCGTCTGCTACACCAACGCCCCCTGTGCCGGTGACGCCAACATCATCGTTGAGGGGAACGCATCGGGGGGCCTGATCGGCGATCCGCAGACCCGGGTGAAGTTGGTCGAGGAGGGGGTCCCGGTGAGCGCCCAACCCCTCACCCAGGGAAAGACCACATACACGGTCTCTCAGACATATGGGGCGCCGGGCATGCGAACCTGGACGGTGACCCTGGACGGTCCACGGGGCGTGGTAGAGAGCGACACCCATACCGTCGAGGTTCGGGAGCCGCTCATCCTCAACCTTCCCGACGCCATCGACTTCGGAACCCTGACCGCTGGCGCCGGCCCGAAGGAGACCTGCCAGCCGCTGGACTTCACCGGTTCTACCGCCGCAGAGGGCCAGGACTTCGTCCTCAGCCTGGAAGGGGTCGATGGCTGCTTGAGCGCCCCGCAGGTCCACACCTCGGGCTTCCGCGATCTCACCACACCACAAACGATCCAACCCGGCGCAGCGATCTGCTTGTCGGTCCCGTTCTGCGCCGCGGACCGATCGCCGGATGGGGCGATGTTGGTGGTCACTCCGGGGGATCAGACATTTGCCGACCAGCAGACCCGGCTGGCGATGCGATGGACGGTCGAAGGCCGAAGCTGGATCTCCTGCAACGGCTTCTGGGTGTGGCCCACGGTCGGGGGGGTGAGCCTGTTGTTCATCATCATCGGCTTCGTCCGTCCCCGGCGGTTCCCTGCGGGGGCGTTCGCTCAGATGGCCGGCTCGCTGAAAGGCATCAAGCGGGCCAGCCCGGTGGAGCTGAAGATGGTCAGCGGGGCGCGCGCCGGGTTCTACCGAGACGCACGGCTGGGGCTTCATGGCGACGGCAGCCTGCGGGGGCGGACCCGTGGCGCGTTGGCGGTCCTCAGGCCGAGCAAACGGGGTGTCGTGGTAGAGCCAAAAGGAACGATTGAGGCATACGATCGACGGCGGCGCGCCTGGGAACCGGTGGAGCTTCAGCGCGGGGTCCTCGAACCCAACCCCAGAGAGACCTACCGTGTTGGTGATGTATATTTCCGGATCGAAGCCGAGTAGCCTACAGCATCCGCTACCGTGCCCGAAACCGTCTTTGTATGGAGGTGACCTGTGCTTGTCTGGATGCTCCTTCAGATCTCAACGACTTCAGCAGCAGAGTTCAACCCCGACCGACCTGGCTTCGCGGATAGCACGGGCGCAGTCCCGAAGGGCTCCCTGCTCACCGAGATCGGGGCGACCATGAACGCCACCGGAGAGGGGTCTTCGGTGGCTGCCCCGGGCTTGTTGATCCGCGGCGGTCTGGGCGCCGGGGTGGAGCTGCGGGTCGCGGCTCCCGATCTGGGGTTTTCCCTCAACGGTGGAGACGCATCGGTGGGCGGCCCCGCGTTCGGCCTGAAGGCGACGGCGTCCGCGGGGGACATCGGATTCAGCGTCGTCGGAATGGCGCCGGTGGTCCCCGCTGCGACCCTCGCAGACGGCTTCGGCTTCCCTCTTATCGGTCTCAACGCCGCCGGTCCGATCAACGATGTCTATGGATGGGGGCTGAACACCGTCGCCACGTTTGGCGAGGATCCGACGATCAGCTGGGCGGGAAGTGCAGCGCTGGGTCGAACGGTGGGGAGCCGGGCGGGTTGCTATGTCCAGGTCGCAGCAGACACTGCGTCGAGCCCGTTGGTGGGCGCCGGGGGGACGTTCACCCCCCTTGGAGCGCTCCAGCTCGACCTGTTCGTCGACTACTTCCCCTTCGATAACGCTGCAAACATCGGGATCGGCATCGCGAAGCAGTGGTGAGCGTCACCCCTGGCTGGCGCGGGCGATGCGTGCCCACTCCTCATCGCTTATCGCCAGGATGGGATCCTTTATCTGCCCCTCTGGAGCACCGGCAGCGACCCTGGCGGCACGGTACCGGGTATAGGTCCCATCGCGGAGCTGCTCTCCATGGACCATCCCCAGCCGACCGCTCTCCCGCTTCGCCTCATACTCCAGGTTAATCTTCCGCAGATGGCGATCAAACGCAGCGATGAGGGCATGGTTCAGCTCCCCCTCCACGGCGAGGACGAAGATCGGGATCTCATGAAATCGGAGCCTCACCGTGAATCCGACCGGCTGGACCCCCACCTCTGCAGCGGCGTCGCGGAGCGCGGTAGAGATCTGCTCCTCGGTGACCTTCTCTCCGGTGGCGTTGAGATACCGCCCGGCTTTTCCGACGAATCGGATCACCGGTGTCTGGCCACAGCGGCCGACGACCTCGATGATGTCTCTGAGATCATAGCGAAACAGCCCGGCCTCTGTGGTGATGATCATCCGATACTGTCGGCCGGGGCTCAGCTCCCAGGCCCAGCAGACGTCATCGGTGAGGACGTCGACGAACTCCATGATGTGCCCTTCCGTCCACAGGACGCCGCCGGGCCAGTCGTCGCCGAGGGGGATGGCGAAGTACCCCTCTGAAGCGGTGACGCCAACTTCTCGGATGGGCAGCTCTCGGCCGAGAGCATCGGGGATACGCTCGACGAAGTACCGTGCCGCACCGCCCTTCCAGCAGTTGATGAGGACCAACGGCCAGATGTGTCCCATCCGCCAGTCTTTGGGGGGACGACGACGACGCAGTGACCAATAAAACGAGCGACGGGTCCGGGGATCCATCTCCGCGGCGGGTCCGCGTTTCAAGGTGCCGTCGACGAGGTCCGCGGCGAGGTCTTCTTTCCACGCCTCGAGGCAGCGCGCCAGCAACAACACCGTCGAGGGATTCGCTGTCGTGATCGAGGTAATCGGCTGCTGCAGCGCAAAGCGGAGGAGGGTGTAGATCTTCAACGCCGAGGGCTTGAGGCCGAACGCGGCGTAGGGGACGGGATACCGCATCCGCAACCACCAGGGCTGCGCGCGGTTCATCCGTCCGGTGTTGCTCCCCACCGGCAGCCCGCCGGGCGCGCGGGCATGCTCTGCGGGAGAGACGATGGTGAGGGCCTTTCCCCTGGTGACAGCTTCGTGGTCACGGACCATGGCGAGCAGCCAGAGCTTCTGGGCGTCGGCGACGGAGTCCGCCCAGGGTCGGGTGACGGGCAGCCACTTCGGCGTCCCTGTGGTCCCGGAGGTTTCCAACAACATGGACGGCGGGGAGGCGGTCAGGGCGTCTCGTTGTCCATTGGCGAGGGCATCAAACCACGCGCTCATCTGGGCGTAGGTTCGGATCGGGAGGGTGCGCCGCAGGTCATCGAGGGTTTGAACGGCGTCCAGGTTGTGCGCGGCGAAAAAGCGGCTTCCCCGTGCTGCGTTGAGGATCACGCGGAGCCGCCGCTGCTGCGCCGCGCGAGGATCGTCGAGAGACGTCAGAAATCGACCAACGAGCGGCCCACCAAAGCCCCGCATCAGGCGATAGGGACCGTGGCCTTCCGGGGGGAGGTCAGCGGAGAAAGTGCGCATGGTCCGGAGGGTAGCAGAAGCGCGGTTGACAGCGGGATTCAGGTCCGATACCGTCTTCTCTCCAGTCCTGCGAGCGGTTTCCTCTGGCTCGCCACTTCTTCTCTCCTCGTCCTCCTTCCCCATCCCTCCTGCGCACAGGAGCCCGCCTGATGAAGACCGGCGACATCGTCCGGGACGGCCAGGGCCGCGCGTTTCAGCTCGGCCAGCCTGTCCACCGCGGTCTCTGGAGCAAGACGTACATTGCTCGTGAAGAGACCGGCTCTGAGTGGACCCTCACCGTTCCCCTCTCCAAGGATGACCTCCCACCTGGGTTCGCCCATCTGGTGGCGGTCTGTCAGGACTGCCTTCGTGAAGAGGCGCGCGCCCGTGCAGAGAACCGCACGGGCGCCTTCCTGCCCGTTGAAGCCGCCTTCATCGCTGAGGGCAGCCGCACCTTCGTCCTGGTCTCTCCGCGACTGCGAAACTCTCTGGAGCGCAAGCTTGCGGAGGGATGCCCCCTCAAGGAGCTGCTGCAGGTCTGCCAGCGGCTGAGCGCCCTGCTGACCCGACTGAACACCAGCCATGGCGATCTGCGCCCCTCCAACGTCTTCATCGACGAGCGCAATGAGCTGTTGCTGTCTGGGATGTTGACCCCGACCGCTCGGGACAACCTCCAGGAGCTTCGTCAGTCGAGCCGCCGCCCGGATCCGTATCTTCCGCCTGAGCTTCAGCCCGGCCAGCCGCCGCGGCGGCCCACTGGCGGCGCAGACGCCTACGCCATCGCGGTGATGCTGTACTGGGGGGCGATGGTCACCGGTGAGGGCATGAGCCGGCTGCCAGAGTCGCCGCTCAACGGCCTCGACAAGCCCCGGTTGGTCGCCCTCAAAGATCGGTTTCACAACCGCTTGAAGGAAGAGAAAGCCAACCCCCGTTTCCATACACGGCTCTCGGATCGGGCTGCGGCGCTTCTGAATCGGGCGCTCTCAGCAGAGACGCACCCTTCTCCGCCGTATCGCTTCGAAGACATGGCGGAGTTCAGCCGCCGGTTGAACCAGCTGTATTCGCTGGTGCATCCCCGGGTCACCCACGTCGGCAAGATTTTGTTGGACCGGCCGCCAGGCGACCAGGATTACTCGACCGATGAAGATGTGGTCTTCAGCTGCACCATCGGCTGCTCTTCGGGCGTCGAGAGCCACGAAGAGATCGGCTGTGGGCTCGCGCTGTTCAACGATGACACCGGCGAACGGGTCCGGGATCTCAACGCGTCGTACACAGTCGACACCCACCCCAGCGGTCGGCTTCGGTTCCGGTTCCGGCTCATCGACCTGTTGCCGGGCAGCTACACCATCCGGGTGGCGTTCACCATCCGGGACTCTGGCCATGAGCCGCTGCTTGCAGAGGGCCACTTCTTCCGAAGCGCTGCCCCGGGGTATACGCCACCGGCGGTGATGCCTACGGCTGCGCCCATCCCTCTCACCCGCCCCGGCCCGGATCCGGTCACCCAGCCGGGGCTGACCCCGCGGCCGGTGCCTGTTTCGGCTTCTGCCGCCCAGGATGAGGGCAAGATGCCCGATGTCCCGGACACGGTGGTTCGCGATGGACCGCCTGAGGTCGATCGGGCCGCCAGCCTCGCCCAGGCACGCGCGGCCATCGCCGCCGCACGGGTCGACGATGCGGTTCCTGACAACCTCCACACCCTCGGCGCCGCTGCGATCGCAGAAGAGCGGGTGACCGAAGCGCCCCTGATCTTCGAGAGCGAAGACCAGGACGCGGTCGCCGAAGCGCCTACGGCCCCCCGGATCCAGCTGGGCGGCGGGGGCGCGGCCTCGATGCGCATCGGCTCTGGTGGGGTTCGAACCCCCTCGACCGCGGGGGGGATGACCAGCCGGCGGCGCACGGTGCATTACCCGGACGGCCCCCCTACCGTCGGGGATGAAGACGCTGCGGCGTCTGACCCGTACCTCTACGATCCACCAGACGTCGGCCGCGGTCGTTGGAGCGATGAGCTGCCGCCCCCCTCCTGGCGCTCGGACGGGGATGAGCTGTTCCCCACCGAGATCGAAGATGACGGCGGGCCAGAAGAAGAATTCGACAGCCCCTTCGCGGAGATGTTCGAGGGATTTTTGGAGAAGATCCGGGGGGATTCGGTCGTTCTGCTGTTCGGCGGCGCAGCAGTCGTCATCATGGTGTTGATCGTTATCTTGCTCTTCATGCGCTGAGATATAGGTAGGGATACCGATTCTTCAGCAAGGGACAGATGATGAACGTTCACTATTCTACTGCCTCGGCCGCTGACGCGGCCGTTGGCTTGTTGGCCGTTGGCGTCAGCAAAGCCGACGCCAACGATCTCACACGCGCGCTGTCGTCGCTCGGAGACCTCGCCGCGTCGATCGCAGCGTCGATCCATACACACGATTTTACAGGCGCTGCGGGTCAGTCGATTATCGTCGCATCGCTCGGCCGGATACCGGCCCGGTATATCGCGGTCGTCGGCCTGGGCGAGAGCAGCGACGACGAGTACCGCCGCGCAGCAGGCGCAGCGGGCAAAGAAGCGCGGGAACGCCGGGTGACCTCGGCGGCCTTGAGCCTTGGCGATCTCAGCCCCGCGCAGACCCGTGCCGTAATGGAAGGATTTGCAGCCGGAAACTATCGTTTCGACAAGTATAAGACTCGCGAACGCGATCAGAAGCCCGCGGTGGAAGATCTGCATGTGTTCGGAGCTGCGGATGCGTCCGTACAGGACAAAACCCAGGCGATCATCGCCGGGCAGACCCTGACCCGGGATCTCGTCAACGAGCCGGCGGCAGTCATCTACCCCGAGGCCCTCGCTCAGGTCGCCCGCGATCTCGCCAATGACCAGATCACGGTCACCATCTGGGACGAAAAGAAGATCGTGGAAGAGAACATGGGTGGCATCACCGCGGTGGGTCAGGGCTCTGACCGCCCCGCGCGGTTCATCCACCTGCACTATCGGCCCACAGGCGAAGCGCGCCAGACCGTCGCCCTGTGTGGGAAGGGCGTCACCTTCGACGCGGGCGGCTTGTCGCTGAAGTCCTCCGCGGGCATGCAGACCATGCGCTGTGATATGGGCGGCTCGGGCGTGGTCCTCGGGGTCTTCCGGGCGCTCGCCGACATCCGCCCTGACGTCGAAGTCCATGGCATCATCGGCGCCGTTGAGAACATGGTCAACGGCAACTCGTTCAAGCTCGGCGACATCCTCCACATCCGCAACGGCAAGACCGTCGAGATCCACAACACCGACGCAGAAGGCCGGCTGGTCCTCGCCGACTGTCTGAGCTACGCCTGCGAGCTGAAGCCCGACACCATCATCGACCTCGCCACCCTCACCGGCGCCGCCGTCGTCGCCCTGGGTGAGTACTACTCTGCCCTGTTCACCAATTACGACGACCTCGCCGCAGAACTCCACCGCAGCGCGGACGACGCCGGCGAGGGGCTGTGGCGGATGCCCCTGCCGGACTTCTACAAGGACAAGCTCAAGGCCGAGTGGGCCGACGTCAAGAACGTCGGCGGCCGGGCCGCGGGCTCCACCACCGCAGCCCTGTTCCTCAGTGAGTTCGTCGAAGACGGCATCCCCTGGGCGCACCTGGACATCGCCGGGCCGACCTTCTTCAACACGGCGTTCCGTCACTTCCGCCCTGGCGGCACCGGTCAGATGGTCTCTACCCTGACCCGTTGGCTCACCGACTGATCGCGCTCACCACAGAAAGCCGACCGATGCCGTCGGAACGAACACCGATGACGTCCCCACGTTCACCCCGACGTCAACGTGAAAGGGCTTGTCTGGCGGGTCAAACTGCCCCGCCAGACCCACGATCAAATACGGCGAGCCATAGGAGATCAACAGTCCCACCGGCGTGACCAGCTGGAACTTCTCTCCCATCCGCCAGTCGACGTAATAGTTGAGCTGGACGGAGGGTTCGGAGAGATACATGAGGGTGCCTCCGATCTGAAATCCGACGGAATCCGCAACCCCCCGAGACCGCTTCCAGTCGACCCGAACCCCGGTGGGAAGCCCAAGGTCGACACCAAACCGGACCTCTTTGCTTCGAGATCCGGTTTGGCTCGGCATGTTCTGAGGCGTCATCGCCGAGATGGAGTCCGTGCGGTTGAGCTGATCGGTGGCCAGGGCGGCGACCGCCTGAAACGACGGGGCCAGCTCCGGGTGCTGGCTGATCGCCGGGATCGAGAGCGCGATCGCGTCTTCAAACCGGCCGACCTTGAGCAGGAAGGTCGCCTCTTCCAGCAACACCCGCCCGATATCCGGCACCGACGAAGGTGGGGTGACCGGGATCGCCGGCGGCGGCTTCTCGGGCTCGAAGATCTCGAATTCATCGGGATTGTCTTCAAACGTATCGTCCCAGGACGCGTCCTGCTCCTCCTCCTGAGGAGCAGCATCCCGGACACACCACAGCAACAACAACCAGCAAGCACGCATCACCTGCTCGGCTCCTTCGGCTCACGGGCCTGGAAGGTATAGAGGACCTGAAGTTGAACGTTCCGGATCGGATCGGTGGGGTAGTTGTTCAGCCGAAGATCCAGGGCCTGCCCCCGCTTTCCCACCGGCCGACGAACGTAGAGGCCAAAGCCGACGGCATTGTTGCCCAGCGTGGCGATCGGACCCAGGGTCATCTTCCCCGCCGATACGCCCACGCCGAGGGTGCTGGTCACCCACTGGCGGACGATACGTGACTCATCGATCCGAAAATGGATGTACCAGGGCGCGATCTGTGCCGCGGTGATCAGGGTCAGCCTGCCGGCCTCTGGCAAGCAGAAGGCCCCGAAGACAGGAGAGCCGTTGGGCATAAAGGGTCCCCGTTCGGCCCACTCCCAGTAGCTGCGGACATCGACCGTGCCGGCTGCGAAGCCGAACCCGACCCCACAGGCCGGAGCGTCCGCGCGCGCGAGACCGCTGAGCAGAAACCAACACCAGAGGAAGAACGAAGTCATCACGGAGAACCAGTGTATGGCAAATCGGCCTGAGCCGCCTCCATCTCCTTCAACGCGTCCTCTACCCTGCCCATCTTCATATACACCGCGGAGCGGATCTTCCGCACTCGCGGGTCTCCCGGGCTCCGCCGCTCCGCCTCGTCGAGCAGAGAGAGCGCGACCTGTGGGGGCTGGCCGACCCGAAGCCGCGCGTCTGCGAGGAGCATCACCGCCTCCCCACCGAGGTCCGGATCGGCCACCGCGGGCACCAACAACGGGATCGCCTCTTCAAACCGTCCCTGAAGAAACCTGGCTTTGCCCAATGAGATGGTCGCCTCCGCCCGTTTTGGATCGATCAGGAGCACGGCTTCGAACTGCGCGATGGCGTCCTCCATGCGCCCCTGCCGAGCCCGCGCCAGCCCAAGGAGCAGGGCCGCATCCGGATCGTCCGGGGTCGCCTTGAGGACCTGCTCCAGATCACTCGCAGCGCCATCATTCGCCCCCCGATCCAGTCGACAAGCGCCCCGAACCCGAAGGGCTGCCGTAGACTCCGGCGAGCGCTTGAGGGCTTCATCGGCGCTCCTCTCCGCGCTCTGACAATCCCCATCGCGCCGTGCGATCTCTGCAAGAAGGGCGTAACTCAAGGGAGAATCGGGCGCGGCGTGCTGGACGGACTCGGCGAGGTGCCGCGCGGCCTCGATCTCTCCCAGGTTGAGGCGGAGGTTGGCCTCTCGGATCATCAGAGAGGTCTCTTCAGGTCGCGCCTGTCGGAGCGGCTGGATGGCGTCGAGGGCCGCCGTCGTGTCGCCGGACAGCTCCAGGGCGGTCGAAAGAAGCATCCGCGCGCTGGCCATCCGAGGGTGCTCTTGAACAAACGCCTCCAGGAGAGGCACGGCCTCCGCGGGCGGCCGGGTCCGGGCATCGATGATGAGCTGCTCGAAGATGGAGACGATGCCCGGATGATCCTTGGGGTCAGGGAGGACGTCTTCCCCGACGACCATCGAGGGCCCGGCGAGGTACCCCAGGGCGGTCAACGCGGCGCGGACATCTGGATCGGCGAGGTCAGGCTCCGTCGGCACCGAGCGCTCCGACAGGGCGCGATGAAACCGCGCCAGATCCGCGCCCTCAACGATATTGTTCTGCTCCCCCGGATCCATCCGCAGATCATACAGCTCAGGCCGCGGCGCATCGATGAATCGGTCACCATCACCCTCGACGAAGCGCAAGGGCGCAAGCCCATATTGGAACCGCCCATGATAGCTCTCGCCATAGACGAGCCGCGAGGCTTCGGAGGGATGCCCATGGATGGCGGGCAGGAGGCTGAGGCCATCTGATGGGGAGAGCGGAGGCAGCCCCAACAGGTCGAGAACGGTGGGAGCGATGTCGACGATCGAGGCCACATCGTCTACAACCACACCTTCGGGCACGCCGGGGCCAGCGATGATCAAGGGGATGTGCATGGTGGAGCGGTAGACGAACACGCCATGGGTCATCTCGCCGTGTTCTCCCCTCCCCTCGCCATGATCAGCGGTGAAGACGATCAGTGGCGGCGTGGCGCGCGGCCACTTCTTCATCAACGCACCGATGATTGCGTCGGCGTAGTGGACTTCACCGAGGTAGACGTCGCCGTCGAAGGGTTCGGGCGGGCGGTACGGTGCGTGCGGCTCATAGAGGTGGAGCCAGGTGAACAGCGGTCGTTGTGGATCGGCCTGCTTGACCCAATCCAGGGCCCTTTCGGCGACGGCTTGTCCGGGGTGGGCGAGCACCGCGTCGCCGGGGACCGTGGCAGCGGACAGATCGAAGCGGTCATCGTATATATCGAAGCCCTGGTCGAGGCCGAAGATGGCGTCGAGGACGATGGCGCTGACGAACGCGCCGGTGGCGTATCCGCGCTGAGAGAGGTGCTCTGCGAGGGTGCGGGCATCATCGGAGAGCCCAGCGCCGTTGTTGTCGCGGACGCTGTGATGATCGGGGGTCTGCCCGGTCAACAGGGACGCATGAGCGGGGAGCGTGAGGGGGACGGTGGTGGCGACATGGGAGAAACGTGTGCCCCGACTTGCGAGCTGATCGAGGTGGGGGGTTGGAGAGGGGGTACGTCCGTAGCTGCCCAGGGCGTCAGCTCGTGTGGTGTCGAGGGTAATGAGCAGGACGTCTGGAGGTGTCGATTGTGTGCATGCGATGAAAAAAAGGATGAAGGTAGACATAAAGTCGTTTAGGGTAGTGTTGTCAGGGTAGAATTACTGGACCGGGTTTTCACAATGGAGTCCCCCATGCGCGTCTCGCTTTCCATCATGGCTCTGTTCGCTGCGGGCTGTCAGCAGGATCTTCTGTTTGAGCATGTCTCGACGCTCGTTCACAGCACCGACGGGCTGGTGGTTCACCAGGGCGGTGAGCTGGCGACGGCGGGCATGGGTGATCAGGTCTGCACAGTTCGGGCCATCGGCGATGAAACCCAGCTGGGTGTGATCGTCGACTACGACTTCACCATGGGTCAGGAAGCGGTTCAGGATCAGTTCGAAGAGACGGTCCTGGTCAGCTCGACAGAGGGCGTCCACCTGATCGAATCCTACAGCGCGGCTTATCCTTTCGAGTGGCTGGACATTCAGGCCGACAACGTCCAGCAGGCTCGGCTGACTGATGACCAGATGGTGCTGCTCCGTCAGACCACCGACGGCTGCCAGCTGGACACCATGACCTTCGACGGCGACCTGAACATCGCCCTGGACGACGCGCTGTGTATGGGCAGCGTCGACGTGTCGGTCAACCCGATCGACGGCTCCATCGCGCTGGCGAACGGCAAGTTGACGATGGTGGACGCAGACGGCCCCCGCCAGCTTGACCTGCGGGCCGATCTGGTGGCCTTTGACCCGCTGAGCGGCGACCTGTTTGTGGGTGACACCCGGGACGGCGCGATCAAGCGGGTTCACCAGGACAAGGTGGACTGGGAAGTCGCCATGGCCAACCTCGTCGATCTGAACATCTATGGTGAGGGGGGTCAGATCCTCTTCGCGCGCAACACCGACAGCGGCTACGGTGAGTTCGGCGTCATCGGCGACGATGGTCGCGTCGTTGACGCTCAGGTCATCCCGAACGCGGGCGCGGTCACCTCCTCCTCCGATGGTGAAACGGTCGCAGTTTCCCTGGACGAAGAGACCCACTTCTTCGCGGTGACCCCCGACGGCACCCGCAGCTGGCGACTGGAACCCTGGCAGGACGAAGGCGTCAACTTCGTCGACTGATTCCCGGTCGCTTCTGGCTCACTCTTCCGCTGTAGGGTCTTCTGCAGCGGTTTTTTGCGCAGTGGTTTCTTGCGCAGCGGTTTTTTGCGCAGTGGGGATGGCCAGCCGGCTGGCCACCCGAAAGCCACGGGCGACCACAAAGAACTCCACGCTCTCGTTTCGGGTGGCTTTGGGCTTGATCCGGCGCACCTTGCCGAAGTGTTTTCGGACATCCATGACGAAGTCATGGGCTTCCTCACCATCGAAGACCTTCACGATGAAGTCGCCGCCGGGATGCAGCAGGTGACGGGCGAGCCGTAGCGCCGCCCGGGCCAGGGCCAGCTGGGCCATATGGTCGGTGAACCGGTGCCCCTTGGTGAACGGGGCCATGTCTGACATCACCAGGTTGGCC
>JBCBLB010000225.1:0-12943 GCA_038520555.1 Myxococcota bacterium
GGTCGCGGTGGAGGACGCCGTGCTGGTGTAGGACCCGGAGGGCAGAGATCAGTTGTTGGCCGAGCTGCGCGATCTGTCCGGGTGAGCGAGGGCCATGGGTGTGGATGTAGGTCTCCAGGTCCCCGCCCCTGGCGAGGTCGGTGACCAGGTACGTGACACCTTCGTCGGGGCGATCGGCGAACTCACGGTAGATGACCACGTGTGGGTGACGCAGCCGGCGCAGCAGGCTCGCTTCTCGGAGAAGGTCTGTGATGGCGCGCTCGTTCTGGTTGCGGATCATCTTGACGGCGACGGCTCTGTCCGGCCCATGCGCCGCCCAGGTTTCGCCCCCCAGGCCAGATCCCAGACGTCGAATCAGGGTGTATCGGTCCAGGAGGACGTCACCGGGTTGAGGGGGGTGCATCTCCACGGCTCCTGAGATTGCTACGATTCGTGTATGGCACTCATATCACTCGAAGCATCCGGGAAGACGCTCACCCTTCCATTAAGCGCCTCGACGCTGTTGGGACGACACCACCACTGCACCTGGCGCGTTCCGGATCCGCGTCTCCCATTGTATTGGATTGAACTGCGTTGGATCGGGCGTCGGTGGGGGTGGCGGGTGCTCGCGGATCCGGGGAACACCCGCGGCCCGCTGACCGCGTTGCCGGGCCGGGACTCCTGGCGAGTGCTCAAGCGTAATGAGCGTGTCTACACACCACGGGTCTCGGTCACCTTGATCGAGGGCGGCCCGCCACGGCGGTTCGCCCTCGATCTGGACAACCACGACATCATCGAGGGCGGCGCGCTGGAAGACGTCATTGAGGACCGCGCCGACGGTCCGTGGCCGGTGGACGCAGAGTCTCGGCCCGAGTTCTCTGGGCCGTTGGAGGACGGTCAGCTGTTCTTCAGCTGCGGCCGGCCGATGCGGTTCTCAGCCGGCGAGCCCGTGGCCGCGACGGTTCGCGGGGGCGTCAGCCTCGCCCGGGCCAGCTGTGCGTTGTACATCGACCATTCCCGCGACGGCGATCCAAAGCTGACGGTCATGGACGGTGATATTGAACTGGAGATGCAGGGTGCGTATGTGCGCGCGGCCATCCCGTATGTTGAGGCCCGGCGCCGTGACATTCCGGTGGGGGGATGGTTGACGATTCATGACGTCTACTTCCGCTGGTTGCAGGTGGGCGGCAGCGAACAGAGCGGCTACGAGCGCATCGCCCAGGATCGGAGCCGGCTGTGTCGGGCGATGGCCCGGAAGGGCGTCGCCGGCGCCCATGAGCTGTTTGAGACCCAGCGCAAGGGCCAGTGGTTCACCCGGATCTCGCTGCCGCCGTCTCGAATCGACCTCTCGATAGAAGAATCCTGAGTTAAGCCCTCGCTGTCGAGAGGTGTTGGATGGCAGACATGGATGCGTTGAAGGTGATCCTGGGTTCGGTGGTGGCCAACCTGGGGATCGTGGCGGCGATGTTCTTTGCGGCGTCGATGACCAACTCTGCAGCGGTGTGGGCCGGGGCGATCCTCTCACTGGCGGTCTGTGGGATCCAGGTGCCCCTGCTGGTCGCAGCCCGCGACGCTGCCGATCGGGGCGGACGGATCCAGCCGCTTCGCGCCATCTTCTCTGGCCTGCTCCCCTTCGGAGGGGGCGGGGTGTTTGCAGTGATCAACGGGCTGCGCCATCTATGGAACCCGCAGACCCTGTCAGATCCGGTGAGCGGGTACATCGCGCTCTGTGGTGTCGTTGGGATCAGCGGGTATGCGCTGATGCGGTCCTACAACGCTCTGGAGGGGGCGCAGGCACAGGATCCCGGGGTCTCGATGTTGTTCGCCCAGAACGCGGTGGCGACGCTCTCGGCTGCCATCGCATTTGCTGCGCTCGCAGCGCACCATGGGACCGGCGTGGCCGCCTATGACGCCAACGGGAGCATCGCGGTCGGGGTGCTGATGTTCGGGATGGCGGTCTGGCTGACAGGGGCTGCGCAGTCTGCAGCTGGGCAGTCGGCAGCTGGGCAGTCTGCAGCTGGGCAGTCTGGGATGGCTTCTCAAGAGTGAGGCCGCTGCGAAGGCTCGACAGTGGTATACAACAAGCCACCGCGTGATCAGGGAATGAGGACGATATCGTGGAGAATCGCGAAGAGGTCGATCCGTTGGGCAGCGTGACCCGAAGTCAGCTGCACTTCTTCTGGGTGGCTGACAACTCCGGGTCGATGAAGGCGCAAGGCAAGATCCAGGCGCTCAACAACGCCATCCATGAGTGCATCCCGTCGACACGGGATGCCAACAACTCCAACCCGTTCGCCGATATGATGGTGCGGGCGATCGCGTTCTCCAATGGCGCTCAGTGGCACACGCCGACGCCGACGCCGGTAGAAGACTTCGTCTGGAAAGACCTGGACGCCAACGGCCGCACCGACCTCGGCGCTGCGATTCGATTGTTGATGGTCGAGCTGACGCCGGAGAAGATGGGCCGCCGCGCGCTGCCTCCGGTCATCGTGTTGCTCTCTGATGGCACACCGACCGATGAGTGGGAGAAGGCGCTGGATGAGTTCAACCAGACCGGATGGGGCCGCCCCGGCCGCACGGTGCGTGTCGCCGTGGCCATCGGCCGGGACGCTGACAAGGACGTGTTGTCGAAGTTCACCGGCAACCCCGAGACGGTCTTTGAAGCCGACAACGCTCAGCGGTTGGCAGATCTGATCAAGTGGGCCAGCGTCACGTTGTCCAAGTATGCGTCCTCTGGCGCCAGCCAGATCGATCCATCGCCGGGTGGGCAGGCTGCGATGCCGCTGCCGCCGCCACCGCCGATGCCGGTTGATAGCGACGAAGACGACGACACCTGGTAACCGACGACCTCTGACGACGGTCTGGACAGGATAAGGCGGTGCGCCGATGGCTGAATCAGTACGCTGGGAGGCGGCGGGCGTCTGTATGCGCGGGGCGCGCCACGTCGTCGATGGGACGCCCTGCCAGGACGCCGTCCGGGTCTACCGGGACGATGCGCTGGCCGTCATCGCTGTCGCAGATGGCCATGGCGATCCCAAGCACGCCCGCTCTGAGGACGGGGCCCGGATCGCCGTCGACGTGATGGCCGCCCTGCTCCGCAGCCTGGGCCGCCAGCTCTTGATCCGCCAGCAAGACGAGCCCCCCATCAAAATTCAGGAATCCCTTGAAGGCCACCTTCCACAGCGGATCAACTGGGAGTGGAACCGCCGGGTCAAGGCCCACGCCGGTCATCTGGATCCGGACGGTGCCTGGCACACCGATCTGTTGTTGTATGGGACGACCGCGCTGGGCGCGGTGTTCACCGATCGGCTGGCCCTGTTCATCCAGCTGGGGGATGGCGACATCCTGCTGGTGGAGGACAGCGGCGCGACCGAGTGCATCTTCGACTTGCATGAGGACATGTATGGCTCGCTGACGCACTCGTTGTGCCAGCCTGGTTCGGCGGCGTTCGCTCGGGTCCGGTGCCAACCGCTGCTTCGGCCAGCGATGGCGATGCTGTCGAGTGATGGGGTGAGAGACTGCCTTCAGGGAGAGCCGGATGCGTTTTTGGGGGTGGGCCAGTGGCTGCTGCGTCGGGTCGAGCAGCGCGGGTGGGGCGATGCCCTGGCGGGGTTGCCCGACTGGTTGTCGGAGCTGTCTCGGCGCGGCAATGGAGATGATGTGACCTTAGGCCTACTGCACTGGAGGCAGACATGATGCTCAAAACCGGCCAGCTGCTGGTCTCGAGCGACGGGATGGTCGTCGAGGTGCTCGGGCTGCTCGGTGCGGGCGGCCAGGGAGAGGTGTACCGCGTCCGCGCGGAGGGCCAGGAATTCGCCCTGAAGTGGTACCACCACCCGGTCACCGCCGAGCAGAAGCGCGTCGCGAAGGAGCAACGCGCCGCGATCATCAACTACCTGCTCAAGAACTCGCCGCCGGACAGCCGGTTCCTCTGGCCGCTCGCCTTCGTCGATGAGGCCCAGGGCCGGACCTATGGCTACCTGATGCACCTGCTTCCGAAGCGGTTCCAGGGGCTGGAGTCGCTGGTGCTCGGGCGGATGCGGCCGGTGCCCTCGTTTCGGATCCTCTGCCGCGCCGCCATCGGCCTCGCCGAGTGTTTCCGCAAGCTCCACAACATGGGCGCCTGCTACAAAGACATCAACCTCGGCGGGCCCGTCATCGACCCCGAGACCGGCGACGTCATGGTCTGCGACCTCGACAACGTTCGCATCAACAAGACGCCCGGGAACATCATCTTCATCTTCTTCGCCGCCCCTGAGCTGATCCGCGGCGAAGGCACCTGTCAGACGAACACCGACATCCACTCCCTCGCCGTGCTGCTGTTTTATATGTTCGTTCGACAGCACCCCCTCGATGGCGTCCAGCAGCTCCGGGTCAACGTCTTCAATGAGGCCGCGCAGCGGAAGTATTACGGGCGAAAGCCGGTCTTCATCTTCGACCCCAAAGACGACTCCAACCGCCCCATCCCCGGCTTCCACGATCAGGCGATTCGGAACTGGGGGATCTATCCGGCGTTCTTTCAGCGGCTGTTCATCCGCGCCTTCACCGAAGGCCTGCACCACCCCGAGCTGCGGGTGCGAGAGGGCGAGTGGATGGAGGCGCTGAGCCGGCTGCGGGACAGCCTGATGTACTGTCCCCACTGCGGCGTGGAGAACTTCCGCGACTTCGAGCGGTATGCTGACGGCGAGCAGCAGGCCTGCTGGCGGTGTGGCCAGCACATCCAGACCCCGATGCGGATGGAGCTGGGCGATCGGTGGGTGATGCTCAACCACAATACCCAGTTTTTTCCTCATCACTTCGGGCGTCGGCTGGACTTCGGCAAGCCCGCCGCCCAGATCTCGCAGCATCCACGCGACCCATCCCGGTGGGGGCTGACCAACCTCTCCCAGAACCGATGGACCTTCCGGGCCAAAGACGGCTCCATCAAGGAGTGTGAGCCCGGCCGCTCAGTGCCACTGCGCAACGGACTGGTCGTCAATTTCGGCTCGCTGGAAGGCGTGATCCGGGTCCGCTGAAGGATATGAATGCCGCGATCACCGTACACACCGCCGACGGCGTCCAGACCATCACCGCAGCGGCGGGGCAGACGCTCCGCGCCGCCCTGCTGGACGCCGGACTGACGCCCTACGGTCGGTGGACACACACCCTGAACTGCGGGGGGCGGGGGATCTGCGCCACCTGCGGGGTCTGGATCGAGGACGCGCCCGCGCCGACCCACTGGCACGATAAAGCCGCCGATGCCTACGGCTACCCCCGGCTGAGCTGCCAGATCGCGGTACAAGATGGCATGATCGTTCACCTCATCCCCGACAAAATCGCCTGGGGCAAGCTCTGGCCCGACCTCGGCGGAACGCGAAAAGAGGAGCGCTGATGGTGTGGTTCTGGATTCTGTGGGCAAGCATCGCCGCGGCGCTGGAGCCGACGTCGACCTCTGCTGAGGGGCTGGCGGCGCAGCTGCTTCAGGTCGAGCGGCACATCCGCGACGCCGCCCAGCCGTTGGATGCCGCCTTGATGGAGGCGGGGCATCAGCAGCAGGTGATCTACCGCTACCTGGTGACCCACCCGGAGCTGCGCGAACCCGTCTTCGCCGCCCTCCCCGAAGACGTGCGGGACATCGCGAAGACCAACGTCTTCGCCACCTCGCAGATCATGCGGACGGTGGGCAAATCCCGGGTCGCCGTGCCGCCGTGGACGATCGTGGCGCCCGCCGAGATCCTGGACCTGCAAAGCCACTATATGGCCGCAGAGGAAGAATTCGGCGTCCCCTGGGAGATCCTCGCGGGCATCCACCTGGTCGAGACCCGGATGGGCCGGCTGCGTGGGGTCAGCACCGCCGGCGCCAAGGGACCGATGCAGTTCATCCCCGAGACCTGGGCCCGGTTCGGTGAGGGAGACATCGAGAACAACCGAGACGCCATCTTCGCGGCGGCCCGGCACCTGAAGCATCACGGCGCCCCCGATCGGATCGACAAGGCGCTGTGGCACTACAACCCCACCGATCGATACGTCAACGCCGTCCGCGGGTATGCGTCGATGATCGAACAGAACCCGCTGGCCTATCGCGGATACTACGCCTGGCAGGTCTACTACAAGACGATCCGTGGGTATCTGCACCTGCCGGAAGGGTATGCAGAGACGGAGAAGATCCCCGTCGATACGTGGTGCGCCGCCAACGACTGCCCTTGACCCGTCCGAGACTGGCGCCCTGCTGGCCCCCAAAGCCGAGCGGGTTCGTCCATATCGGCACAGAACGACCGGAACGTCCCCCGGTAGGCCTCAGGCTGCTCCAGCAGGGCCTGGGCCTCGGCTTCATCGGTGATCTTCCTGCGGGTGCTGTACATCACAACCCTCCACACCTCTCTTCACCAACTCGGCGATGCTCGTCGCCCCGGCATCGCTGCACGGTGTGTTCTTCGGTGTGGACGGTATTTCTGTCGGTATCATCGGCTGATGAGCTGATTGGTGCCTGATGGGAAACGCAAGTGGTTCCTATCAGGCACCAATAAATCGTATAGGAAAAAGGCGGATCACCAGAAAATGCCCCATAAAGGGGCTGGGTGAAGGGGCAGGTGCATCCGGTGGTCCTACCGCTTCGGCAGGACCACGGTGATGACGCCGATTTGATCGAGGTCGACCAGGAGACGATATGGTCAGCGGTGGATCCCCGGCTCCAGCAGCCCCCAGGTCTCGCTTTGATCGCGGAGGTTCTGGAGGGCGGTTTGGGCGCCGCCAGCGTCCGGGTTCCACAGGACCCCCACCGCTTTCCCCGAGTCTGGATTCCACATGACGCCGGTGGTTTTTCCGGAATCAGGGTTCCACAGGACGCCAGTGGTTTTTCCTGAGTCCGGGTTCCACATTACGAAGACGATCGCTTCCAGCTCCCGGACCAGCGCTTCTTGCAGATCCATGGCCTTCAAGGCGACCTCTGCGAGCGGTTTGACCGTGTCGTGCATCTTCTGCTGTTCGAGGTAGTCCAGGTGTGACGACGCCAGCCACTCCAACTCGGCGCCCAGCACGTCGGCGCCGTCGAGGGCGCGCTCGATGTGGGCCCGCGCGTTCTCGGGGTCGGCCTTCGCCATCATGAGATGCTTGTCGATGGCGTCGATCTGTTCCATCACGGCGCGGTGGGTTTCGCTGAGCGCGTCGGCTTTGACCGCCTCCTGGTGGGGGGCGACCGTGTTCAGGTCGCTGAACGCTGTGCCGTCGACGGCGAACGCGGACGTGGTGAGGAACAGAAGGGTGCTGGTCAGCAGCAAGTGGATCTCCGGGTTTGAGCCTTCACAGAGCGGTGGACACTTCTGTTTGCGGATCGCCGGAGGGTTCTCCTCAGGCCGGGGGCGTTACAGCGGACTGACGTGTTCTTGCGACATCGCGTGACAAAGAACCCGTCGAGTGTGCGTAACGATCTCCCGATTTGGGCATAAACCATCACTGAACACTGCACTGCAGGAGAGCGTCAATGAACCGCAGAGAGATGTTGTGGATGACGGCGGCCGGGATCATGGTCGGCTGTGTCGCAGGATCGAACGCGGTGGCGTCGGGGGAACACACCCACGGCGAGCACCTCAACGGGATCGACCCGAACAACGTCGACTGGAAGAGCAAGGACCTGGACTACTGGAAGAGCGTGCTGAGCGAGCAGCAGGTCTCTGTGTGTCGGCAGCAGGGCACCGAGCGCGCCTTCACCGGCGAGTACTACAACGCCAAGACCGCGGGCATCTACTGCTGCTCGAGCTGTGGGCTGCCGCTGTACTCGTCAGCGACGAAGTTCAAGTCGGGGACGGGCTGGCCGAGCTTCTGGGCGCCGATCACCGAAGACGCGGTCACCGAGAAGATCGACACCACGTACGGGATGATCCGGACCGAGGTGAAGTGCGGTCGCTGCGACGCGCACCTGGGCCACGTCTTCAACGACGGCCCGCCGCCGACCTACAAGCGTCACTGCATCAACTCGGTGTGCCTGTTCTTGAAAGAGGGGCCCACCCAGTTGAGCAAGAAGGAACGCCGGCGCGCACAGGGGGGTTAATCCTGGACCTGCTCCAGGGTGTCCCAGTCGGAGTGGACCGGGGTGTCGGGGTCTTCGCGCCGGCGGTAGGTGTGGGCCCCGAACCAGTCCCGCTGGGCCTGGATGACGTTGGCGGTGCCGCGGGCGCGGATCGCGGTGTCGAACCAGGCCAATGAGGACGACAGGGCCGGCACGGCGATCCCCGCCTGGACGGCGGCGGCGACGACGCGACGCCATGCAGCGAGCCGCGGCTTGAGCTGCTCCTGGAAGAACGGCGCGAGCAGCAGCATGGGCAGGTCGGGCCGCTGGGTGAAGGCGTCATAGACGTCGTCGAGGAAGGCGGCGCGGATGATGCATCCGGCCTTCCAGATCCGGGCGATCTCAGCGAGGTCGATGCCATAGTCGCGGTCGCGGCTGGCGTCGGCGAGCATCATATAGCCCTGGGTGTAGCTGAGGATCTTGGCGGCGAACAGCGCCGACTCCAGATCGTCGACGCTCACCCCGTCGAGCGCGGTGCTTTCGGGCTGCGGGTAGGCTTCTGCGGCTTCGAGGCGGAGCGTCCGGAGCGCAGAGAGGACCCGGCCGTCGACGGCCGAGACGATGGTGGAGACCGGCACGCCGTCCTTAATGGCGCTCACCGCCGTCCATCGGCCGGTGCCCTTCTGGCCGGCTTCGTCGAGGATGGCGTCCAGCAGGATCCCGTCGCCCTTCGGATCTTTGGCGCCGACGATCTGGGCGGTGATCTCGATGAGGAAGGACGAGAGCACGCCGTCGTTCCACCGGGTGAAGATCTCGCGGGCCTGGGCGGGGGACTTGCCGAGGCCGCGGCGGAGGAGGTCGTGGACCTCAGCGATGAGCTGCATGTCGGCGTATTCGATGCCGTTGTGGACCATCTTGACGAAGTGGCCGGCGCTGCCGCGGCCGCACCAGGTCACGCAGGGGCCGGAGTCCGAGACCGCCGCGGCCGACTCCAGGTAGGGCTTGAGCTGCTCCCAGGCCGCTTTGCTGCCGCCGGGCATCATCGAGGGGCCCTTCAGGGCGCCCTCTTCTCCGCCGCTGACGCCCATGCCGACGAACTGCCAGGGGGCATCGGCGGCGGCCTTCAGGCGGCGGTCGGTGTCGTCGAAGTGCGAGTTGCCGCCGTCGACGACGATGTCACCCGCTCCGAGGTGCGGGGTGAGGTCGTTCAGGACGAAGTCGACGACCTTCCCGGCGGTGACCATCATGACGATCTTCCGCGGCGCCTTGAGCGAGGCGACGAAGGCTTCGTAGCTGGGCGCGGCGGTGAACGCGTCCCCGTGGCGCTCGTTGAAGGTCTTGAGGATGTCGTCGTCGCGGTTGTAGACGGCGACGGTGTATCCACGGCTCTTAAAGTTCCGCGCCAGGGCAGCGCCCATGACGCCGAGTCCGATCACACCGATGTCGGCGGTCGCTTCGCTCATTGGTTCTCCAAACGGTTCTCAGTTGAAAATTCGCCTTCTGGCAGGTTCGCCGCAGCTGCGGCATCAACGATCCAGTGGTATTGGCCGCTGGGGGTCAGCCGCCCCAGCGGAAGCGCGACGTCGCCGCCCCAGACCGCGCCGAGGGGCGCGGCCTTTCCCTCCCCCCGGGCGAGCACGGCGATAAACCGGCTCGCCGAGATGACCGGCAGGGTGAGGGTGAGCCGCTGGGGGGGCGGCTTGGGGCTGTCGGTGATGGTCTCACACAAGCGGTCGGAATCGAGCTGTGGCCGGCCGGGGAACAGCGAGCCGATGTGCCCGTCACCGCCGACGCCGAGCAGAACGACGTCCAGGCCGCTGTCGAAGTCTGCGGCGAAGCGGCGGCTGAACTGTGCGCGGGCATCCGCCAGACCGCCGCCGGTGTACATCGGCAGCACCCGGGGCGCCGCGTCGACCTGAGAGAACCAGTGTGTATCGGCGAGCCGATAGTTGGCGTCCGCGTGGTTGGGCATCACCGCCCGCTCATCGACGAAGGTGATGAGCAGCTTCTGGTAGGTGGCCATGGGCAGGCGCGCGGCGAGGTGGCGCATGGTCGAAGCCGGCGTCGAGCCGCCGCTCAGCCCCACCCGGCACCGCCCGGTCTGCTCGATCGTCTCCAGGATCGCGCTGACGAACAGCGGCCCGGCGACGTCTGCGAGGTCGCCGTCGGCCTTGTGGAGGGTCGGCTTCACGACTCGTCCCCATGGCCCCAGATGCCTTCACAGCCGCGGAACAGGCCATCGGCGGCCTCCGGGTCGGTGCCCGGCGTGTAGGTGTGCGGTGGGGTGGGCGACTCTTGCCATGCAGCGATGATGGCGTCGACGAACTGCCAGGCCTCTTCGATCTCATCGCCGCGGACGAACAGGGTGGCGTTGCCGTTGAGGGCGTCGACCAGCAGCCGCTGGTACGCTGGTGGGGTCGGACCGGTCTGAAGCTCTCGGTAGTCGAACTTCAACGTCGCTGGCGCCATCATGGTTCCCGGGCCAGGCTGCTTGACGAGGAAGTCCATCTTGATCTGCTCATGGGGCTGGATCAGCAGGTGCAGGGCGTTGGGCCGCAGCGCACAGGCTTCGCCGTCGGTGGGACCATTGAGCAGGTCGACCGGTGGGGTGCGGAAGCGAAGGATGACCTCGGTGAATTTCTTCTGCAGCCGCTTGCCGGTCCGCAGCAAAAATGGAACCCCGCTCCACCGCCAGTTGTGGATGTGCGCCCGGAGCGCGACATAGGTCTCGGTCCTGGAGCCTTCGGGGACCCCCTCCTCCTGGAGGTAGCCGGCGTACTGGGCGCGAACGACGTCTCGCTCGACCTGAGCGGGTGTCATCCGCTGCAACGACCGGAGGACCTTGATCTTCTCGTCGCGGATGGCCTCTGCAGCCATGCTGGCGGGCGCTTCCATGGCGACCAGCGAGAGGATCTGCATCAAGTGGTTCTGCACCATGTCCCGCAGCGCGCCAGAGCCGTCATAGTAAGCGGCCCGTCCGCCCGCGACGCCGACGGACTCACAGACCGAGATCTCAACAGATTCGACATGCTCCCGGCTCCACAGCGACTCGAAGATGGCGTTCTGGAACCGGAACGAGAGGATGTTCTGGACCGTCTCTTTGCCCAGGTAGTGGTCGATTCGGTACAGCTGGTCTTCGCGGAGGTGGGTGAGCAGCGCCTGGTTGAGCTTCCGGGCGCTCTCATAGTCGGTGCCGAAGGGTTTTTCGATGACGACCCGCCGCCACCGGACCGGCTCGCCGGGCTTCATCCGGAGCATGCCCTGCTCAGAGAGCGCCGTGACGATGGGATCGAACAGCGAGGGCTTGAGCGCCAGATAGAACAGCAGCCCGGCGCTGTGGTCGACCGTCTCACAGATCGTGTTCATCCCCTCTGGTTTGAGGGCGTCGGCGCTGATGTAGCTGATCTTTTCGGAGAACGTGTCCCAGATCTGGATGTGCGCGTCGTCGTTGAGCCATTCACGGAGGCCGTCACGGAACTGCTGATCGGTGTAGGCAGAGCGTGAGACGCCGAGAATCTCAAGATTCTCGGGGAGGGAGCCGGCGAGCTGCGCGCCGAGCAGGGCGGGGATCAGCTTACGAGCTGTAAGATCACCAGAAGCACCGAAAATAATGAGCTGCGTCTTCGACATCAGACCATCCTGTGAAATACGTTAAGAGCGGACAATCCCCCACTAATCCACTTTCCGACTCGGCCAATCCCTTCCATGTCCGGAGGCGCCGATTCCGGGGATGGGGACCAGCGAAAGTAGAGTCATGCTCGAACAACGTGAAACCACCGGCGCGCGCGATCGCGCCATCCTGGTCGGTCTATACACCACACAATCCGATCGGGACCCCGACGCCAGCCTCGATGAACTCGAAAGCCTCGTTATCGCGGCCCAGGGCACCCCGCTCGCCCGGATCATTCAGCGGCGCGGCTTCGATCGGCCGACCATCGATCCTGCGACCTATATCGGCCGCGGAAAGGTCGAAGACATCAAGTTCGCCGTGGTCGACCACGACGCCAACCTCGTGGTCTTCGACAACGAGCTGTCTCCCGCCCAGATCCGTGAGCTGGAGTCGCGCGTCGGCTGCCGGGTCATCGATCGCAGCGAGCTGATTCTGGACATCTTCGCGGCACGCGCCCGGACCCGCGCGGCCCGGCTCCAGGTAGAGCTGGCCCAGCTTGAGTACACCGCCCCGCGGCTGCGTGGCATGTGGTCTCACCTTGAGCGACAGCAGGGCGGCGGCGGCGCGGCCTCCGGTGGAATCGGGACCCGCGGCCCTGGCGAGCAGCAGATCGAGATCGACCGACGCATCGTCCAGCAGCGGATCACCCGGCTGAAGAATGAGCTCAATCAGGTCCTGGAGCGCCGCGAGCGTGAGGTCATCTCACGCAATGAGCGGGTCTGGACCATCGGACTGGTCGGCTATACCAACGCCGGCAAGTCGACGCTGCTCAACACCCTGACCAACGCACAGGCGTTCGCCGCCGACCTGCTGTTCGCGACGCTGGATACCGTCAGCCGCCGCTGGGCGGTTCGGCCCGGAGTCGACATCCCGCTCTCCGACACGGTCGGCTTCGTCCGTGACCTTCCCCACCATCTGGTCGCCAGCTTCCGCTCGACCCTTGCCGAGGCGCTCCATGCGGACCTCCTGCTGCATGTGGTCGACGTCTCTCACCCCGAAGCCGCAGACCAGATCGCTGCGGTCAAGACGGTGCTCTCGGAGCTGGGGGTGGATGAAGAGCGGGTCCTTGGGGTCCTCAATAAGATCGATGCCCTCGATGATCCAGAGAAGCTCAGCGAGCTGCGTGGCCTGTTTCAGGAGACCGTCGCCATCAGCGCGCAGACCGGCGAGGGGCTCGAAGCGCTGGCCGATCGGGTCGTCGCCCGCCGGAGCGCCGACTGGGCGGAGCTGGATGTCCTCGTCCCACACGATAAGTCCCGGCTGAGCGCCCTGGTGCACGAGCACGGCCAGGTCCTCTCCGAGTCGTGGGA
>JBCBLB010000751.1:0-4501 GCA_038520555.1 Myxococcota bacterium
ATGCGCCGCCTGTGCCAGAAGGGCGCCCAGGACGCCCATCTTCATGGGGTCACGTTTCGGGCGGCGACCTTTGAGCCTCGGTTTCAGAAGCACGCCGCCCAGATCTGCCATGGCGTCGAGATCTTCGTCACCGACCGGAACGCGATGGAGCCGTACCTGCTCGGGCTCGTGGTGATCGAAGCGGCGATGCGGGCGAACCCGGAGAGGTTCGCATGGCGAACCGAGACCTACGAGTTCGTCGACGACCCCATCGCCATCGATCTGCTGTGTGGATCGTCGAAGACGCGGCTTGGGCTGGAGAGCAAACTCAGCCCTCGCGAGATCCTGGAGAGCGAAGCCGAACAGCTCGTCGAGTTCAATGCACAGCGAGAGGACTGCCTGCTCTACCCCTGACTCATGAGCCCAGGGCTTCGTCGCGCGCTCCGGTCAGCAGGTGCCGCTTCTCCTTGACGTCACGGAACGCTTCTGCGGTCGGGAGAGGCGCCTGGCTCTCAGAGATGAGCGGCCACTGTCTGGAGAAGACCGCGTTCAGCTCCGCGTACTCCGACCACCGGTCAGGAAGATCGCTGTCCGCATAGATCGCGTTGACCGGACACTCTTCGACGCAGGCGCTGCAGTCGATGCACTCCTCCGGATCGATCACCAACATGGTCTCTCCTGCGCGAAAGCAGTCGACCGGGCAGACATCGACACAGTCGGTGAATCGGCACTTGATACACGGCTCAGCCACGACATATGGCATGGGAATTCTCCAGGTTTGCGGTGAAGGGTGAGGAGGCTCAGGTCTTCTTGGAGCGGCGACTTCGGCGTCTGGCCATCTTCAGCACAAGCTTCTCGGCGACCCCGGGACGGCTCCAGGGGCAGGCGGTGATGCAGATGCCGCAGCCGTTGGTGTCATTGAAGTAGGGCACGCACCGGTCAAAATTGACGTACCACTTCTCGATCCCACGAACGGTCTGCTTCTCACTGGAGATGGCGCTCGGAGGACAGGCGGTCTCACAGATCCTGCAACGCTGGCAGAAGTCGTCGGCGCCAAAATCTGCAGGATCATCCTCCATCAACGGCAAGTCGGTCAGGACGACAGCGAAACGGACGGCAGAACCATAGACCGGATGAATGATGGAGCCGTGCTTGCCCAGCTCGCCCATCCCAGCCTCGATCGCGGAGCGAAGGATGTTGATTTTGCTGCCGGGAGCCCCGCCGATGCCCTCCGCGGCGTGGCCCTGGGAACGGATCCAGGCGGCCAGCTCGACCGCAGCGTCGAAGACGTTGGTATAGGTCTTCATGACCTCCCGGTTGGAGCGGACCCACTTCCTTCGCCAGAAGGGGGTGCGCCACCACGCTTGCTTCTCCAGCGTCGCGGACATGTTGTCGTAGTTCATTCGACGAAGAAGAACGATGATGGTTCGCGGCATCGCCGCATCGTCGGGAACTTCACCGTCAAAATACATCCCGCGATGCAGCCGGGCGATCCCGACGTCATCCGCCAGTCCCCGGGATCGGATCCGCTCCCGGAGCTGCTCTGTCCACACGGCGGCGCTCTGATCGATAGCGCGCTCCGCGATGACCTGACTTCGGCGAGGTTCGCGAAACTTGTTGAGGAAGTCGCGCAGGGTGTACCAGAACTGTCCACCCGGCCCAACGTCCCAGAGCTGCTTCAAGATGAAGGTGATGTTGACCCACGACCATGGCCCCCACCGATCAAGCCGGTGATAAACGGGCGTTGCCGGTCGATCTTCGGTCTCTCCAACGCCATTGAGGACGTTTCCGGAGACCGTCGGCGTGAGCAGCCGATGAATGGTTGGTGTCTGGTACCCCTCGTCGGTCTCGCGCCCGAGCCACAGTCCCATCTCCGCACTCTCCTGCTGTGCCGCTGACGCATCGAAGCATGTCATCGGCTGACAATAGACATTTGCCGCCCCTATCCATCATTGTCGAATGACGGGTTGGCATCGGAGGATGCGCGAACCGCATCTTCACTCAGCGGGCATCCTCCGGGCCCAGACACACCTGAGCCTGGGAGAGGAACAATGGGATTCGAGCATCGGAATTCGCCGAGAGGAACATTCCAAACGTCATCAGCTGCGCGGGATCAGGGAGCGGACGCGAGACCACGCCTTCATGGCGGATCTGCGCCCAGGAGCGAGGCACCGCGGCGAAGCCACGGCCCGCGGAGACAGCCTCAAACAGCTGGAGCATGTCATCAACCTCTTCGACAAAGTCGAGGTGTTCAATGCCCTGATCGCGCGCGTGGCCAGAGACGAGCCGCGAAAGACCCGGTTCCTGGAGGATGGACAGTATGATCTGGGGCTGGCGTAGCCACTGGGCGAACGAAAGCGCAGGCTCCGCAGCGAGCGGATGACTCACCGGCATCAGCCCGTAGTACCGCTCATACCCAAGCGGATGACAGGTCACATCGGCCTCGCGGATGGCGCTGACCGAGACCACGACGTCACACCGTCCCTCCCGGAGAGCAGCGAGTTGTTGGGCGCTGGCGACATGGCGAAGCTGAACCGGCCCCGCAGTCAACGAGAACCGCTGGGTCAACAGCGAGCTGGTGTGAGAGACGCCGACGATCAGCGCCGCTCCACGGCTGCTTTGCGCCACGGCTTCACGGGCCCGCTGGGCCAGGCCCAGCATCCGCCGCGCCCAGGGAAGCAGCGCCGTGCCGGCCGGTGTCAGCTGCACCCCTTGACCACCACGCTCCAACAGGCGCACATCAAAATCGCTCTCCAGGCGTTTTATCGCCCGGGTCACCCCGGACTGGGACATAAAGACCTGCTGTCCGGCGCGACCAAAGTGGCCCTGCTCAACCACGGCGACGAAGACTTCCAACGCGCGAATGTCCATGTCCTTCTTCTACAGCGAATTCGGTCGCATCACGAACGAAGCCAAAGGGCGATAAACCCCTGGCATGACGATGCAACGATACTCCCGCTGGGGCCGAAGCGCCTACGAGTCCGACACCACGCTCGCGACCGAGGCGGACGCCCTCCGCCCGATGCTTGAGATCCGCCCCTTCAGGACCGACGCCGAGTTCGTGGCCACGAACTCGAAGACCCGGATCGACGACGCGCTGCTCGACCAGATGCCCTCGGCGAAGATCGTGGTGACCACAACCAGCGGCTACGAGCACATCGACCTCTCTGCGCTTGGACGCAGAGGGGTGCGGGCAGCACGCCTCCCCCTCGCCCGCCGCGATCCCGTGGTCGAGAGCACCTTGGCGATGATGCTCGACCTGCTCCGCCGCCATCCGCGGATGCAGCGGGCAGCAACGGAGGATCGGTGGGTCCGCGGAGCGCTCCCCGGCCTTGGCATGCAGACCATCGCAGAGGCACCCATCGGCATCATCGGCCTGGGGGTCATCGGCCTTCGGATGGCTGAGGTCCTTCATGCCCTCGGCGCAGATCTCTACGGCAACGATCCGGCAGGCCTCCCAGACTTCGTCAAGCCCGCCACCGTCGATGAAATCCTTCAGAACTGTGTCGCAGTGACCCTCCACTGCCGGCTGACCCCGGAGACCACGTTCATCATCAACGCGGAGCGGTTGTCACGGGTTCGGCCGGGGTTGGTGCTGGTGAACACGGCCCGGGGCGGCCTGGTGGACGTCGACGCAGCGGTCACGGCGCTGGAGTCGGGTCGGCTCGGCGGGCTGGGCGTCGACGTCTTCCCCCAGGAGCCCTGGCCACGACTGTGGCAGACATTGGGCCGGGATGACCTGCTGTTCACGCCGCACGCAGCAGGCTACCACGACCGCCTGACCGAAAAGATCGCCGAAGGGCTGAGAGACGCAGCGACCGCCTACCTCGCCGGCGGCCCGGTCCCCTGGGAGCTGCAGACTCGCTGAAAATAGGCATCGATCAACATCTTCAGCAAAGGCCACTCCGCTGAGGGCAGCGGCGCGCCATCGAGGGAGACCACAGGCGCGAAGACCTTCAGCGAGGAGGCGACGAAGATCGCCTCAACTTGAGAGAGGGAGAACCGACCTTCGATAACTTTTTTCCCCAGATCTTCGAAGAGGGGAAGCAGGACACTTCGGGTGATGGAGGGCAGGATTCGTCCATCGAGGGGCGGCGTCCAGACATGCCCACCAACGATGGCAAAGACCCCACCGTTCGAGGCTTCGAGGACGTGGCCCTGCCCATCTACCCAGAGGACCTCATCGGCGCCGGAACGTCGGACATCGATGACCCACCCTGCGCGGCTGCCATGTTTGACGGCTTCGAGGCCGGTGATGGGCTGCCAGGGCCGGCTGACACAGCTCAGCCGAGGGGAGACGGGAGGCGCCACTTTCGCCCGGAAGATTCGGCGACCGCCGCCGGTGAGGGTGAGCCGAACATTGGCGTCGGGGCCGTCCCAAAGGGTCATCAAAAGCTGAGCTTCTTTGTGGATCGTTTGCAAAGTGGGGAATTGAATCCCCAGTGTGTCAGTCGTGTGTCGAAGCCGGCCCAGATGATGGTCGAGGAGGGGCAACCGACCGCCGACGGAGCGGAGGGTCTCA
>JBCBLB010000624.1:0-5744 GCA_038520555.1 Myxococcota bacterium
CAGCGGCTGTATGAGATCCTGCTCCAGAAGCCGCTGGACAAGCGCAATTTCCGTCGCAAAATCCTCTCGATGGACCTGCTTATCGAGACCGGCGAGTTCGAACAGGACGTCGCCCACCGCGCCGCGCAGCTGTATCGATTCGACCCCGACCAGTACGATCGCCTGCAGGCTGGCGGCTTTGACTTTGAACTGTGAGCGCTGTCGGGATGAACGCAACCCCAACGTACGCATAACCAGAGGAGCCACAGATGAAGGCGCTGATCGTGGTGGACATGCAGAATGACTTTATGCCCGGTGGTCCCCTGGGAGTCGATGGGGCGGATGAGATCATCCCGCTCATCAACCGCCTGATGGACCGCTTCGATCTGGTGGTGGCGACGCAGGACTGGCACCCACCAGACCACGGCAGCTTCGCCTCGAACAACCCTGGCCACACCCCCGGTGAGGTCATCGACCTCCACGGGCTGTCGCAGGTGCTGTGGCCGGATCACTGCGTGCAGGGAACGCCCGGCGCCGCGTTTGTTGATGATCTGAACACCAACCGGTTCGCCGCGGTGGTGCGCAAGGGCATGGATCCAGCGGTGGACAGCTACTCGGGCTTCGCCGACAATGGTCAGCGCATCCAAACCGGGATGGCCGGCTTGTTGAACACGCGCGGCGTCGAACATGTCTACATCTGTGGGGTCGCGACCGACTACTGTGTCCGGTTCACCGCTCTGGATGCGAAGCGGTCGGGCTTGAGGACGACCTTGATTCAGGATGCTGCCCGGGGGGTCGGGTTGAACCCCGGTGACGTCGACGCAGCGGTGCAAGCGCTAAAAGATGCCGGTGTGGCCGTCATCAACGCAGAGGAGCTGGTGTAATGGCCGTTTCCGCAGCCCAGACCCGCCATCGGGTGAACAGCACGCCCGCAGCGGCCGTCGACGTGGCCATCATCGGGGCCGGCCCAGGCGGGCTGACCGCTGGCGCCTACCTCGCCCGTCATGGACTGAAGGTCGCCATCTTCGACGGTCACTATGTGGCCGGCGGCTCGGCCACGATGTTCAGGCGGGTCCGCGACAAGACCGAGTACCACTTCGACATCGGGCTGCACTATATCGGCGACTGCGGAGAGGACGGCGCCATCCCCAGGCTGTTGCGCGGCGTCGGCGTGGAGATGGCGTTTTTGCCCCTCGATGAGGACGGCTTCGACACGCTCCTCTTCCCCGACCTGACCTTCGCGGTGCCGGTCGGCCGCGAACGGTTCCGCGACCGCCTCGTCGAACAGTTCCCCAGCGAGCGCCGGGGCATCGACCGCTACATCCGCTTCATCAAAGAGATCGACGAGTACATCTCCACGATCGAGAAGCGGGGCGCGAAGATGACCGCCGGGTTGCTGCTTCATGTGCTGATGAAGGGCCGGTTGTTGGCGCGGTACCAGAACCAGACCCTCGACGTCCTGCTCGACAGCTGCACGAAGAACCCGAAGCTGCGGGCGGTGCTCGCCGGACAGAACGGCGACTATGGGCTTCCGCCGGGCAAGGTGTCCTCTGTGCTGCATGGCGGGCTGGTCAACCACTACCTCCGCGGGGCCTACTACCCGCGCGGCGGCGGGCAGGAGATCGCCGATCGACTGGCGGAGACCATCGAGGCCGCGGGGGGCAGCATCCACCTTCGCCACCGGGTGACCCGGATCGAAGTGGAGAACAACCGGGCCGCAGGCGTCACCGTCCAGCCGCACCGCGGGGAGTCGATGACCGTGCGCGCGGATGTTGTACTCAGCAACGCAGACATCACCGCGACGATGATGCAGCTTCTCGGGCCAGAGCACCTGCCCCGGAAGTGGGTCGAGCGGGTGTCATCGTTCGAGATGCCGCCAGGAATCTTCATGACCTGCCTCGCCGTGGATGGTCCGATCAACGGGATGAAGCGGTGCAACTACTGGAAGTTCGACACCTACGACTTCAACGAGCTGTACGCCAGCCTGACCGAGGGCCCGCCCAAGGCCCGATGCGCCTACATCACCTCAGCCAGCATGAAAGATCCGGACACCGCCCTCCATGGCCCGCCCGGGCGCACCAACGTCGAGGTCATGACCGTCCTGGACGGGCGCACGACCCGCTGGGGGGCGACGCCAGAGCAGGTGATGGACGGCGGATACCGGAAAAACAATCGGTACCAGGCGCTCAAGGCACAGATCGAAGCGTCCTTGATCGGCGAGCTTGAGTCTGTATTTCCCGGAACAGCGGATCGCATTGTGTTCCAGGAATCGGCCACGCCGGTGACCCACAGCCGGTACACGGCGGCAAAGGACGGGACGAGCTATGGGCTGTCGGCGACGCCATCGCAGTTCTTAAAGAACCGCCCGGGGTACCGGGGCCCGGTGGCGGACCTGTTCCTGTGCGGCGCATCGACCCGCGCAGGCCATGGGATCGTCGGCGCGATGCGGTCTGGGTATGAAGCGGCGAAGCGCATCGTCCGGCGCTTCGACACCGATCCGTTACCGAAACTTAGTTGATACCAGCGGTATACTCGACCAGATTCTCCAATCGAGGTCGAGATGCTGTTCCTGTTGTTTGCCTGCGCTCCAGACGCGACGCCGATGGGGGGTCCCCGCGCGGATCGCCTCGACGGCCCGGCAGAGATCGTCCGCGACGCTGAGGGCGTGTCGCATATCTACGCGAAGACCGATGACGACGTGTTCTTTCTACAGGGCTATACGACGGCCCGCGATCGGCTGTTTCAGATGGACCTGCTCCGTCGCCGGGCCCATGGCCGTCGGGCAGAGATCCTGGGCGCCGACTACGTCGAGAGCGACATTCAGAGCCGAGCGCTCCAGTTTACCGCCTGGGGGCAGGCCGAAGCCCGCTGGCTGGAAGATGCGGATCCAGACCTCTACCTCACCTTCTCGGCCTACGCCGCAGGCGTCAACGCCTTCATCGAAGAGGGCGATCTCGCTCCCCAATTCGAGGCCCTGGGCTATGCGCCAGAGCCCTGGACCGTCGCGGACACCACCGCCATCGAGAAGCTCCTGACGGCCGGCCTGTCGCTTCGCGCCGATCAGGACTTGATCCTGGGTCTGCTGCGGCTGCTGGTGAGCGATGAGTTGTTCGCAGACTTCTACCGATACGCACCGCTGGACCCAACGTATACGACGCCGAATTTCTATGCGGAGGGCGCGAACAGCCGACGAACAGCGAGCGGGCGCCGAAAGGTGGACCTGCCCGAGGCAGACGCCGCACAGATCCTGGCGGCCATCCGCCAGGCGAAGCGATGGGGGATGGGTCAGGGCGGAAGCAACGCGATGACGGTCTCCGGTGCGGTGAGTGAGGAAGGTCACGCCTTGTTGGCCAGCGACTCTCACCAGGGCATCGAGCACCCGGCGGTCTACTACCTGATCCACCTGAACACAGCCGACCAGGGCGGCGATCTGGACGTGATCGGGGCGACCTTTCCCGGAGTGCCGATGGTGATGTTCGGCCACAACCGGGACATCTCCTGGGGGCCGACGACCAACCTGTATGACGCAGCGGACGTCTACCTGGAGTCCGTGGTGGGTGGCGAGGATGTTCGCTTCAACGGCGACGAGATCCCGATGGAAGAGATCACCCATACCATCGCCGTTCGTGACGGTGAAGACGTGATCTTCACCGCGTACGAGGTACCGCACCACGGCCCGTTGTTTCCCACGGATGGCCTGCCCCTGCCGCTGAGCGTCTCGGTCCGATGGACAGGGTACCGACCGGAGAGCGTGGGCGGCGCGTTCTACGACCTGAACACCGCGAAGTCCTTCAACGACTTTGAAGCCGCGCTTCGAACGTACCACTCTGGTGGGATGCACTGGGTCTACGCAGATGTCGAGGGGAACATCGGCTACAGCAGCTACACGGCGGTGCCACAGCGCGAGGTGCTCGACCCGGACAACCCGCCCATCGCCCTTCTGCCTGGGGAGGGCGGCTACGAGTGGCTCCCTGGCGACGCCGCCCCCTACGCCACGGTCCCGGTCCGGCAGATCCCCTGGGCGACCAACCCGGCGCAGGGTTGGTTGGTGACAGCGAACAATGATCCGTCTGGGCAGACCGATGACAACGATCCGTATAACGACCCGGTGTACCTGTCGGGGCTGTTCGACATCGGCACCCGGGTCTACCGCCCCGATGCGATGTTCGCCCAGATGGCAGCCGGCGATGGGATCGGGTTCGAGGATCTGCGAGCGGTGCAGCTGGACACGCTCTCCCGTCCGGGAGAGCGCCTGGTGCCGTTTCTGCTGACGGCTGCGGCCCGGCGTCCGGACTTGCTGACTCCAGAAATGTCAGAGGCGATAACGGTTTTGGAGGCCTGGGATTTTCGGTGCGAGGTCGATCAGGTCGCCCCCACGATCTTCCACACCTGGCTGGCGCTGTTCACCCGCGACGTCCTCGAAGACGAGGCCGGTGGGTTGTTGGGCGACCTGTTGTTTGAGGAGATGGACTACCAGTTCGGCCTGGTGACGGTGAAGATGTTGACACACTTCCTGGAGCTGACCGAGGAGAACATCGACGCCATCGAGCAGGGCGACGAACCATTCCCATCGTTGTCGGGCACGAATTTCTTCGACGATCAGCGGACACCGGAGCTGGAGACCCGAGACGAAGTGATCCTGACCAGCCTGTCGCGGGCGCTGTCCGGTCTATCCCAGATCTATGCGCCGTTGTCGGATGATCCGACGTCGGTGTCGGAGTATCTGTGGGGCCGCTACCACACGATTGTCCTGGAGGATCTGGCCATGCCCTCAGCGAGCTCGGCGCGTCTGCCTCAGCCAGGCGGCTCGGTGACGGTGAGCGTAGGGGATTTTACCTGGTTGGAGGGTGGCGCGCTCCCCGCGCAATATACGGTGACCAATGCGCCCAGCAACCGGTTTTTGTATGAGATGGTGCCTGGCGCGATCCGTGGAGAGATGATTTTGCCCGGCGGGCAGAGCGAGCGACCTGGCGATCCCCACCATAACGATATGCTGGAGGAGTATACGCAGGGCCGATACCGCGCAATGCGCTTCTATGCCGATGAGGTCGCAGCGGGCGAGCTCGAGCGGCGTTCGTTCTCGGCGGGGTTCCCGGCTCGCTGAGCCCGGTCAGAAGAGTGATGTGGTGAGGAGTTGACGAGGGCCTGACAGACGAAGCGGGGACGCTTGGATTATCGTCTGGCATCGTACGACCGCAGGCGTCGGCGGATGACCGAACGCTGCTCAAGGAGATTCGATCCCCCATGGCCTACCTGATTCTGATTATCTGCGCCGTCTACTCGCTGCTGTGGGCCGCAGGACTGGTGTTCTCGTTGCGTTCGGACGGCCCGAAGGCCATCTGGATCCCGGCGCTGGGCCTTGTGCTGTTTCTGGCCGGCACCGCGTCTTCGGCGGTCTCGGTACAGAACGCGATCAGCAACCCACCACAGCTGACGGCGGAAAACTATCTGGCGCTGAAGGCTGAGATGGCCCCGACAGACGTGGCGGGCATCCTCGGGCAGCCTGTCTCCAACCCTGAAGCCTACGACATCAGCTCGTACTCGCTGACCTATCCCCGTGAGGTCACCTCTCGGCTCCGGGGCGGCGCGCTTGAGGCCGAAGCCCGCGACGCCACCATGGTCCTGCGGATCGAGGGCGAGCCCAGCCGCGCCAACCTCCGCCGTGGAGAAGGCCTCGGCGCCCCGGTCGGTGAGCGCAACGGCCTGATGGGCCTGGAGATCACCCTCATCGAAAACGAAAACACCGCCGTGTTCAAAGAGGGCGA
>JBCBLB010000901.1:0-3091 GCA_038520555.1 Myxococcota bacterium
CTGACCACCCTGATGAAGGTGAGCGATGCGATCGCGACCCTGAACGTCAGCCGATATGCGTCATTTTCGGTTCCGTTCACCGATGAAAACAGCAAGCCCGCGGCCCTGGCCTTCGCCGGGGCGGTGTTCCGCGGCCTGGACGCGCCCTCGCTGACCGATGACGAGCTGGCCTATGCACAGGATCACCTGGCGATCCTGTCGGGGCTGTACGGGGTGTTGCGCCCGCTGGATCGGATGCAACCGTATCGTCTGGAGATGGGCACCCGGCTCAAGAGCGCCCGTGGCCGGAACCTGTACGACTTCTGGGGAGATCGCATCACCGCAGCGCTCGATGTCCTGACGGAAGGGCACGCGTCCCGTGTGGTGGTCAACCTGGCCTCGAACGAGTACGCGAAGTCGGTGGTGGCGTCGGGGCTTTCGGGTGGCATGGTGACGCCGCAGTTCAAAGAAGAGAAGAACGGCGCGCTGAGCGTGGTGGCAGTCTATGCCAAGCGCGCCCGTGGCGAGATGGCCCGCTACCTGATCCAACACCGAATCGACCGGCCGGAGGGGATCAAGGACTTCACCGGGATGGGCTATAGATACCGGCCATCGGGCTCAACCGAGGGCACCTGGCTGTTCGTCCGCTGAGCCGCCGGCGACGCGGTGGACGATCCAGTCGATGGTGAGGTCCATCACAGCGCGGCGATGTTCGGGGCTGGCCCGCTGCCAGTCGGCGCGGTCTTCGCTGACGAGGTCGACATAGCGTCGTTGCTCGGCGTCGGGGATGTGCAGGCGCAGCAGCCGGGCGGTCCCCTTCATCAGCCGATGGTTGAGCCCGGGGTGGTCGACCAGCCGGATCTGGCGGTGGTCGAGGTCCGCGCGCAGTTCACCGATGGCGTGGTGGACGAGCCACCGGGTCAGGTCCGGCTGTGTGCGCGCCCATCGGATGAGCCAATCCGAGACGAGGGCGGCCCGTAACCAGACCTGCTGTGGGCCATCGCTGACGAGGAACCAGTCGACGCCGTCGACTGGCGGGCAGGCTGCGGGGATGAGGAGGTGGGCGGGAGGAGGGAGCGGGGCGCCGCGGAGGGATGCGGCGAGCTCGAAGAGCTGGGTGGCCGCTCCAGAGGAGAGGAGGGCGCGGAGTTGATCTTTCACGGAGCGGGTTCTCTGAACATCAGTACAGCGGCTTTCCCATATGCTTGAACCGGAAGACGGACAAGTCCGGCGGACAGATTCTGGTGACGAACACGCAACGTCGCGCAACAACAGGTGCGTGAAGGGATACTTTCGTCGGACTTCACCCCCCTCAATCGCTGCCCCTCCGATGGGCAGGGGTTAGAAAGGGTTGTCAATGAGGGAAGAAATCCGTGACGATGTCTGCTTGAATGAGCAACCGATCATGGATGCGCCGTAGGCTGTGATCCCTCTGTCCAAGGCGCGGGGAGTCATCTGATGAAAGTTGTCTGCGACAACTGCGGCGCACAGTACAAGATTCCGGATCACAAGCTGGTCAAAGAGGTCAACAAGGCGACCTGCCGCAAATGCGGCAACCGCATGCTGATCCGCCGTCCGGCGAAGAGCGGGTTGGGCGGGGCTCCGGCGCCGCTGAAGTCCAACAGTGAAGAAGAACGCACGCTCATCACCTCCACCGAAGAGGTCGCCCGGAAAGCGGCCGCCCAGGCTGCAGAGGCGCTTGCCCGCATCGGGGATCGGCCCAGCATCGCAGAGTGGGATGACGAACAGCCGACATCGCTCAGCGACGACATCCCGCCCCCGCCCCCCTCGGTTCCGCCACCCCCGCTGGCCCGCGCTGCGGGGACGCCTTCCCTGGAAGACTTCCCAGAGCCCCACCTCGAAGACGATCGGCCAACGACCCCGGGCACCCAATCTGAACCACCGCCGACGCAGAGCCCCAATCAAAACCCCAATCAAACCCCCAATCAAAACCCCAGACAGCATGCAAGACAGAGCCCGACGGGGAACTTCAACAATGAGCCCACGCAGACGCTCCGAGAGCCGCTGAAGCCGCTGGATGGGCCGCGTGTCCACCCACGATCGCCATCGCCGGTGCGGCCGCTCGCGGCGGCGCCGGGCTCTGCGATGACCTACGATCCCAGCGCAGACCTGGGCTGGGTGTTTCTGGGCACGCTGTCCTCGATCGCTGGGGCGCTGCTGCTGGCAGCGAACGTGGTCGACAGCCCGATCATGCGCTTCCTTGGTCTATTGCTGGCCCTCGGCGGCGGGATGACTGCGCTGTTCATCCTGGTCACCGGCCGGCGCGGGATGCAGAAGGCGAACGTCCTGTTGTCGGTGGCGCTCAGCGGTGTGCTCGCCGCCACCGGCGCGGTGAGCATGCATGTGCTCCATGAGGGGATGTCTGGCCTGCAACAGCCCCCGGCCCTCGCAGACCTTCCTCCCCCTGCAGCAGGCGCCTCGGCGACCGACGCAGCCCAGAAGGCGGAGCGGGCCCGACAGGAAGCAGAAGCTGCAGCCGCCCTGGCCGCAGCCCGTCCTGACGTACCCGAGACCGCTCCAGCGCCCAGGCCGCCCCCGACGCCCGCGCCACAGCCCGCGGTCGCGCCACAGCCGGCTCCGAAGCCGGCGCCAACGCCCATCGCACAGCCGGCTCCGAAGCCGGCGCCAACGCCCATCGCGCGGCCTGAGCCGGATCCGGAACCTGCGACGATCGCCTCAACCGTGGCGCCGCCCGATCCAGAGCCTGTGGCCCGCCCTGCGCCGACACCCGCGCCGCAGCCAGAGGTCGGCGGGCGTCCGGCTTCTGAGGTGCTGCTGCCCTCGGTGATCAACACGATGCTCACCAACAACGGCAAGATCAAGAACTGCTTCCAGGTCGAGTATAAGCAGGCGGGCACCCTGCCTCCGCGACTGCCGATTGGATTTCAGGTTCAGGAATCGGGTCGGGTGCAGTCGGTCTGGGTGAAGACGAGCGAGTATAAAAGCTCGGCGTTGGAGCGGTGTTTACGCACCGCTGTCTCTCTGGATAGGAGTGAAGCGCTCAGCTAACACTTCTTTCCCAGATGCCCCTAGCGAATCTGGAAAGTGTACCCCAATGTCGCCGTTTCGCCATCAAACGGCGGGAAGGTGA
>JBCBLB010000635.1:0-5612 GCA_038520555.1 Myxococcota bacterium
CACCCGCTACTGGGTGCACCGGGCGGACCACCGGATCCCCTGGCTGTGGACGTTCCATCGGGTGCATCACTCGTCGGAGCGGCTGGACGTCACCTCCGGGTTGCGGATGCACGCCGTCGACTTCGTCCAGCTCTCCCTCATCCCCATCGTTTTGTTTGGGGTGTTGATGGATACCTCGACCTTCTCCCCGTGGGTGATCACGGCGGCGCTCGGCGTGGGGGTGTTCTTCGATGCGTTCCAACATGCCAACCTGCGGTTTGACATCGATGCACCGTTGGGGCGCGCCTGGCATCTGCTGCTGAACAACCCGCACTTCCACGCATGGCACCACACCCGGAACGGGCATCACCATGATGGAAATTATGGGAATACCCTGGTGATCTGGGACCGGCTGTTCGGCTCTGAGGTCACCCAACCCGAGCTTCCTGAGGCGTTTGGCGTCGGTGGCGATCAGGCGCTGGCGGGCACTCGGGAGCGCACGCTGTCACCGCGGTCGGTGCTGCGGTCGGTGGTCTCAATGCAGCTGCTTCGCGCGCGCCGGTAAGGCCGGGTGGGTCGCGCGACGCGCATCACCGTAATCCTGGTGGTTACGGCAGCCTGCCTCGCGGCGGCGCTGTGGAACATCGACCCCATCGTCGCGGCAGAGGCGTTCACCCACACCCGCTGGTGGATGCTGTTGCCGATGTGGGCGCTGTATCTGGTCGCCCACAGCCTGCGCGTCTGGCGTCTGGGGCTGTTGCTGCCCGAGCCGGTGCCATTCCGACAGCTGTTCTCTATCAATTCGGTCGGCTTCCTCGCGATCAACGTCATCCCGCTGCGGCTCGGCGAGATGGTACGCCCCTGGCTGCTCGCTGAGCGTCGGAAGATCCCCTTCGCCGCCAGCCTCGCTGCCATCTTTATCGAGCGGCTGCTCGATATGGTCATGCTCCTGCTGATGTTGTTGGGGGTGACCTGGCTGGTGGCGCTGCCGGAGGGCGGTCTGGTGATCGAGGGCGTCGACGTTATCCAGGCGGGCCAGCGGTTCGCCGGGATCATCGCGTTGGTCGGTACGCTGGCCGGCGCCGTCCTGATCTGGGTGGGCGAGCCGCTGATTCATCTGCTGGAATTGTTGCCGATGGGCGGACTGGTGGCGGGGTTCGCCCGAAAGTTCCGCGAGGGCTTCGTCCAGCTTGCCCGGCAGCCGTCTCGGGCGATCCTGTTGCTGAGCATCAGCGCGAGCATCTGGGCGGTGACCATCGCTGCGATCGGGGTGTTCATGGGCGCCTTTCCAGGGGTCCCGACGGGCGTTAGCGAGGCGTGGAGCACCTGGGCGATCACGCTGTCTGGGATGGTCGCCCTACCTACCCCTGGGTTCTTCGGTTCGTTTGAGCTGTTCTGCTCGTCGGCGCTGTGGCTGTTGTGGGGCGTCGAGCGTGCCCTGGCCGGATCCTTTGCCATCGCCTTGCATATCGGGCAGTTCACCTTCACGGTGGGCCTGGGGGCGGCGTTCCTGGTCGTCGAGGGGCTGTCCATCCGCGACCTCGTCCAGCCGATCCCGGAGGCTGTGGAGTGAGGGGTGGGGTTCGCGCGTCGTCGAGTGGTGGGATAGGTCTGTGATGTGGAACGATGGTTCGCGGTCGCGACCCCGGGGCTGGAGCCGGTGGTCGCCAGAGAGTTGTCCGCATATGGAATCTCCGGCGAGGTGACGACCGGTGGGGTCTCGTTCTCCGCCGATCTGGAGGCCGGGGCAGAGCTGACGACGCTGCTCCGCTCACCGGCGCGGCTGTTGTTGCGTGTGGCGGGCAGCCCGGTGCGGTCGCTGCAGGAGCTGGCCCGGCTGGTCCGGGCGGTGGGCTGGCGGTCGTTCATCCCAGCGGGTGCGGAGATCGATGTGGTGGTCTCTTCACGGCGGTCGCGGCTGAGCCGACGGGACATCGTCGAGAAGAAGGTGCACACGGCGCTCAAAGACGCGCTCCGTGGGCACCGTCGGAAGCGCAACACGGCGCCGCCGCGGATGACGCAGCGGCTGCTGGTGCGCCTCGATGGGGATCAGGCCACGCTGTCGCTGGACGCGGGGGGGGAGCTGTTGCACCGCCGGGGCTGGCGTCAGGAGCAGGTCCGGGCGCCCCTGCGGGAGAACCTGGCGGCGTCGATTTTGTTGGCGTCGGGGTGGGATGGTGAGGAGGCGCTGCTGGATCCGTTCTGTGGTTCGGGCACGATCCCGATCGAGGCGGCGCTGATGGCCTCGGAGCGGCCGCCATGGACGCATCGGGGGTTCGCCTGGGAGGAATGGCCGGCGCTGGAGTCGGTGCGCCCGCCGCGGACCCGTGGGGAGCCGATCCAGGCGATCATCGTGGGCTCTGACCATGACGAGCGTTCTATCGGCATCTCACAGAGCAACGCGGAGCGTGCACGGATCCGGGGCATCCGGTGGACCCACCGGGACGTGATGGACATCGAGCCGCCGTCGTCGTCGGGGCTGGTGGTGGCCAACCCGCCCTATGGGCAGCGTCTCGGGCAGCGGATCCGTGGGGTCTATGTCCGGTTCGGGCAGTCGCTCGCCGAGCGGTTCGTCGGCTGGCGGGCGGCGTTTCTGTCACCGAACGATCGGCTGGCCCGGGCGGTGCACCCGACCGCGGCGCGGCTGACGACCTTCAGCAACGGCGGCCTGCGGGTCGGGTTGTTTATCATCGAGCAGGTCTGAAACACGGTCAACTGCTGGGGTCAGGCGCCGATAAATGGACCTGTGACTGGCATCATCCCCACCTTCTTGTTGTCGTCGCTCGTCGAAGCGGCTGAACCGGTGATCGCATCGACAGATGTGGGCCCTGCGGCTGAGATCGGCCTGTCCTACAGCTCCGCGGATGCGGACGCGATGGCATCGTTGTGGGCGGCGGACCGGGCGCTGTTGAAGCGCTATGTGTCTCGGGCTGAGGTCATCGTGATCGGCCAGGTGATCTCGACCCGACCGGATCTGGCGGTTGCGGGGGAGCAGGAGATCGCGACCCTGCTGGTCGAGCAGCGGTTGCGCGGGGACGTGGTCGGTCTGGTCGAGTTCCGGGCGCCGTTGGAGCGGCGGGGTCGCCAGCTCCGGCCGACGATCGTAGAAGGGTACCGGCTGCTGTTGTTTCTGGAGCCGGGCGCCAACGTGCTGGACGGCGAGGCGATCTTCTTCATCGAGGGAGGCCACGCGTGGCGCAACCGCCGGGAGCGGGTGTTCCTTCGGCCGAGCGTGGACCGGCTGTGGCACAGCGAGATCGATCCCATCGAGGACTATATCGCGCTGTCGTTGGATGAGGTCCATGCGACCATCGCGGCGACGCCGAAGGTGGTGGAGCACAAGAACCGCCGAAGACGTGGTCGCTGAGGGTGTCAGGAGAGAATAATCGATTAAATTGAGGTTGATCCAATCCTGAGGAGCCTCTGATGAGTCGGTGGTTGCAGTGGTTGATGTTGTCGTTGACGTTGGGCCTTGCGCTGGGCGGCGTCCATGATGCGGCGGCGAAGAACAAGAAGAAGTCGCAGTCGACGATCCGCAACGTTGGCATCCAGTCGTTCGATCGGGTGTTCAAGGAAGCGCGCACGATCGATCGGAAGATCACCGATGGCCAGCGTCGGCGCCGGAGCGGTCGCCAGCGGGTGACGTCCGCGATGAACATGAAGCGGAAGACGTCATTTTCATCGGCGCTCCGGGAGCTGAACAGCCGCGCCCAGGGCAAGGTGAAGGTGGCGACGGGGGGCGGGCGCCCGCAGCTGCGGGCAGCGGACGCGGTGCCGTCGAACGTGCAGCGCGCGCTGGGCGCGGTGAACACAGCGGTGGACGATTACAAGACGCTTCTGACCAACCTGGTTGGGATCCCGGGGGACGCGCGACGGATGGTGCAGCGCGCGAAGCAGTTGGACGTTGCGCAGCTGACCAATGAGATGAGCCAGCTGTCGGTGCTCAATCTGGGCGACCGGCTGACACAGGTGCGTCGATTCCGGAATAATATCCAAGCGATCGGGCAGATGCCCAAGAAGGCAGATCGGCTGATTCAGGGACTTCGCAGTGACGTGAAGGCGGTTTCTTCGGTGTTCCCCTCCCGCTGAAGGGCGCGGTCGATTACACTGGGGTCCGCCGCATCCGCACCACCGGAGAACACTGCATGTTCAAGCGAAACATCCTGTCTGTCGCTGCGTTGAGCGCGTTTGTCTTTCTGGCGTTTGGCAGCACGCCGGAGATCATGGAAGAGATTGAGAAGGCCGCCAACGAAGGCTCGGACGGCGACATGGACATCGACATCGACATCAACGACGTCGGGTCGGGCAGCGCCAGCGGCGGGGGCGGCAACGTCGCGGCATGCAAGCGCTATATCCAGCACTTCAACGACCTGGACTGCATGCCGGACAGCGCTGAGCTGAACGTCGACGACACCTGCCCGGATATCCTCGACCAGAGCCCGGTGAACATGGCGTCCTACTACGACTGCATGGTCGAGAACTCGACGTGTAACGGGAACATCCCGGACATCTCTGGCATGACAAACTGTAAGATGCCCTCGATGTGACCGTCCGCTACGTCCTGCTCGCCTGCCTGCTGCCGATGACCGTCGGCGGTCTGGTGTATCTGTTGTTTCGGGACACCGGATTGTTGATGTTCCGGTGGGCAGACGCGCTCCAGCTGACGCCGGTGCTCGTCGACGCCCGCGCTGCGGTCGCGCCGTTGTCGGCCGATGTGCCGGACGTCCTCCGGTTCAGCTTGCCGGACGGCGCCTGGGTGTTCTCCTACACCGCGTTCTTCGCCCGTCTCTGGCGAGACGGGCCGCTGTGGATGCGGGTGTTCTGGATCGGGCTGGGCCCGGCGATGGCCATCGGCGGCGAGCTGGGTCAGCTCATCCCGGGCTTCGTGCCCGGCACCTTCGATCCGCTCGATCTGGTTTTTTATGTGGTCGCCGCGGTGGGGGCGCTGTGGGTCGCCTACCCGGCGGCGCTCAGGGCGGCGGTGTCTCCGGAAGAGACGCCAGCGACAGCGCGCTGAGGCTGTCGGCCTGAAAATGGGCGGCGGACAGGTCGAGGATCCGGGTGACCCGGTTGGGCACGGCGACGACCATCATCCGGGCGGCCCGAGCAGCGCGGACGCCGTTGAGCGAGTCTTCGCACACCACACATCGTTCGGGCGGGACATCCAGCGCGGCGGCGGCGAGCAGGAAGACTTCGGGGCTGGGCTTGACCTGCGCGACATGATCGCGGGTCCGGACCACATCGATCTGTGCGAGGGTTCCCAGCCGCGCGAGATGTCCTTCGACCCAGTCGGAGCCGGAGCTGGAGGCGACGGCGACCGCCCACCCCAGCGATCGCGCTTCGTCGATGCGTTCCAGCACACCGGGCATGAGCGGCGCCGATCGGGTCCGCTCGGCCTTCATGGCCCTTCGTCGGGCGATCAGGCTGTCGCGGTCGATATCGGCGCCGGTGAGCTGCTCCAACCGGGTGATGGGGTCGATTCCGCCGTCGCCGCCGACGCGTCCGGCCCACTCATCGAGGGTCAGCGTGACGCCGTAGTCGTTGAAGATGGACAGCCAGGCCTGATACGACGGCCACTCGGTGTCGACCATGGTGCCATCGAAGTCAAGGATAAGCGCGCGAGGCCTAGAGGG
>JBCBLB010000134.1:0-16550 GCA_038520555.1 Myxococcota bacterium
GCACACGCCATGCTGCTGCGCGCCGGGGTCGTCGCGCCCGCCGCGGTGCTCCAGGTCGCGCGGCTCGGGTTCCTCGCGCTCCCCGAAGCGGCGCTGATATGGACCCAGGCGACGGCGACGCTGGCGGTCGTCGGCGCCCTGGCCGCCGGGATCGCTGCGCTGCGGGCCGAAACGCCCCTCCAGCTGGCCGGGGCGATGGTCGGATGCACTGTCGCGATCGCGCTTGTTGCCTGGGGAGGGACACGCATCGTCGCCTGGAACGGCGCCGTACTGCTCGCCCTGAGCATCGGTGTGAGCGCCGGGCTCGCCGCCATCGCCGCCGCCGGGATCGAAGACGACCGCTGGCGGCGGCTGCGCGGGGCGCCGCGCCGTGGGATGCTGTTCGCCCTCTCCGGCCTTGCGATCGCCGGGATGCCCCTGACACCCGGCTTCAGCGGAATGGCGCTGGTCGCCCTCGGCACATGGCAGAGCCCCTGGTGGCAGGCGCCATGGTGGATCGCCGGATGCGTCCTCGGCGCCTGGATGTGCGCCCTCGCCGCCGTCCGCGTCGCCGTCGCCCTCCGCCGCGACGGGCCGCCGCCCGAAGCGCCGATGGGACCCGGCGCCGGGATCCTGCTGGTCGGCTGCGTCCTGATCGGCCTCGCGCCGCGGGTGATCCTGGACCGCGCAGACCCGCGAACCGCCGCCCTCCTCCCCGAGATGCTCCCCGCCATCGCAGACCTCGTCGACGGCGTGCTCTCCAGACAGCTGCCCGACTGGCTGCGGGGGTGGTGGCTGTGACCCTCGCCATCCTGCTCGCCGTCGTCGCGGGGCTGCTTGCCCTGAGCGGTCGCGTGCCATGGATCGGGCTCGCCATGATGGCCGGTGGCGGCGTGACCGCGATCCTCGGCGATGGAATGGTCTCGCTCGCTGGCTTCGGCGGCGCGCTCGGTGGCGCGGTGTGGATGGCCGCAGACCACCGCCGCGCCGTCGCCACCTGGGCTGGCCTGGCCGCGCTGCTGGGCGCTGCGGGCGTGGGGCTCGGCGACGCTCTGACCGTCGCCGGCGCAGCGGTGCTGATGGGTGTCGCGCCGATGCATGTGGTGATGATGCCGGTCAGCGCTACGGAATCGGGGAAGGCCGTGAGAACCCTCGGGCGGATCCTGGGCGTGGCGATGCTGTTGACCGTCACGTTCGAGCTGCGCCCGTCCTGGTGGCCTGTGCTCCTCGCGCTCGGAGCGGCGGGCCTGATCTGGGGAGGACGGGGCGCGCTCGACCGGTCGGCGAAGTGGATGGACGGGGCGGCGCTGGCATCGACGAGCCTGTGCGCCCTGTGCCTGGGCATCGGCGCGATCGAAGCCGCGACATGGCTGCTCATCGCAGTGAGCCTCGCAGAGGCCGGGGCCGTGCTGGCGGAAACTGCCGGAAGCAAGCGGGCTGTCGGCCTCGCTGCCGCGCTCACCTTCGGCGGCCTGCTCCCCCTCGGCTGGCGCGGGTGGGCCGAAGGGCTGACCGCGATCGCCGACGCCGGGCTGTGGATCCTCGGCCTCATCGGCGCCCTCTCCTGGCTGATCCTCGCGTGGCGATCGGTCACACAGATCGCCACCATCCAGGCTGGGCTGACCCTGAACACCCCACCGCGGCGGCTGCAGGTGGCGATGGGGGTGGCGCTGATCCTGCTGGTCGGCCTGGGCCTGCTCCCTGTGGAGATGCTGCCATGATCGAGTGGAGCGGTGAGACCCTGGTGATCCATGGCGACCTGGACGGACCCGCGGCGACAGCGCTGGCGGCCCAATTGAGACAGCTCGCCGGGTCAGGCCCGACGCTGCGGATCGACCTCGGCGAGCTGGAGCTGGATGACGGCGTCGCGGTGGCCGAGATGGTCAACGGGCTGCGGGCGCTGCAGCGCCGCTGGCCGGCCCTCGTCCTGGTCGAGGCGCCGCAGATGCTCGCCCACACCCTGTACAAGGTGGGCATGCTCGATGGCGAGCGGTACCAACTCATCCGCCCCAGAGACGATGAGGGCACCACTGCCAACTGAGCGAAGTGGGATGAATATTGATTTTAACAAGGATATTCCTTGTTAAAATCAATTGGTTCCTGGTGGGAACCGATGAAAGAACCCAGCCGAAACCGGAACAACGTGAAGAGAGGAGGTGGTAGGAATCGAACCTACAACATTGCGTGTGCGCTACGGTGAGAGAGTCGCCGAGACGACCCGAGTACGGAAGCGGTTTTGAAGCTTTTAACCTCAAGGTAATGGACCTTGCGCTCTACCATTGAGCTACACCTCCAAAGAAGGTTGCTCCCCGCCCGAGTGGAAACGCTGTTTTGGTGTTGCAGCTGGAATCGAACCAGCAACCTACAGAGTAAGAGTCTGTCGCTCTACCAGAGTGAGCTATGCGTGTAAGCGAGACACGGGTGAACAGGGAGCAAGTGGGGATGGTAGGATTCGAACCTACAATACGCGTGTGAGCTTAAGAGGGTGGGTCGCCGAGACGACCCGAGTACGCAAGCTGTTTGTTGCTTGAAGCAAGGACTGAAACCTTGTGCCTTTCCCAGTTAGGCTACATCCCCAGAGTTGAAAAGATCGCAAGCAGCGAGCCGCTTGACGCTTTCCCTTAATGCATCCTTCGTGCCAACCCCGATCCCTGTTGAAAATAAAGGTTGTATCGTTACCAGGAGAAATCGAAGCGATACAATATTCTCATCACTATCCATTCATATCACTATCCATCTGTATCGCTGCTGGCGTTGAACTGTTCATCGAGGGCTTGGAGCATCCGGGTCCTTCGGGGGCCGTTCATTCCACAGCAGGTCAGCGATCTCTCTGCCTCGTGCTGCCAGGTCTGTGGGATCGATGAGGACGGGCCCGGCGCCTGCTGGCCGCGGGTGTTCGACTTCGAGCGTCCCGAATCACGCCGTTGAAAAAAACCTTAAGGCTCAAGAAATCGAGCCGGGGGTCGAGATGTGGCGGTGACCCCCACCTCCAGGAGGCCCCCGCCATGCACGATCGACACCTTTCGGACCTGCTGTTGACTGAGCTTCGCGAGATGCTCGACCAGGAGCGGGAGCGCGCCTATCGCAAGCAGGAGGGGGAGTGGCTGGCGAGCCGTCAGGACGACCTGATCCGGAAGAACTTCGCCCAGGCCGAGCAGCTCAGCCAGCTTGAGGATGCCACACAGCAGCGAACGGCGCGGGATCAGCGGTTTCGGATGCTCGCCGCATCGGCGGGCGTGGGCATGCTGGTCGGCGCCCTCGCCCTGACCACGCTCTACGTCACCGTCCTGTCCGAGCGCATCCAGGGCGACGCGCGCGACGCGGCGACCGCGGCGGTGTTCCAGTCCCTGGACGCCGCCGCGCCGCTGACCGCGGCAGCCCCCGAAGCCGAGACGCACCACCTCGCCTCGATCCTGGGTGCTGCACAGAACCTCCCCATCACCGCGGGGTGTCTGTGTGTTCGCCCCCAGGACGCCGCCAGGGTCTCCAGCTACGAGTGGTGCGTGCTGACCGACACCGCCGCAGCGTCAGGATGCTCCGCCGAGATCGCCGCCCGATGCGAGTCTCATTACGACTTCGTCGGCTGTATGGATCCGTTCTCCGCAAACGTCAACGTTCTGCTGGGATCGATGCAGACGCTCCCACAGGCCGGTGGCCACCCGGAGCCAGCGCCGCTCGCGGACGGCGACGAGGTGGTGGCTGCCAACTGAGTGTTGCCCGATCGAGGCTCCGGAGTGGTTTAGTCCTGGATTGAACCCGATGACCTGGTGACCCATGACCATCCGACTCCTTGGCCTCAGCGGCAGCCTTCGGGCGCGCTCCTACAACACGGCGCTGCTCCGGGCGAGCGCAGCGCTGCTCCCTGACGGCGTGCAGCTCGACATCTTCCCGCTCCACCCTATCCCGATGTACAACGGAGACATCGACAACGACGAGGACCGGCCGCAAGCGGTCGTCGACCTGCAGACGCAGGCCCGGGCGGCGGACGGGCTGCTGATGGCGATGCCCGAGTACAACTATGGGGTGCCCGGCGTGCTCAAGAACGCCATCGACTGGCTGTCCCGACCGGCGTTCCGCTCGCCGCTGGCGGCAAAGCCGGTCGGCATCATGGGCGCCTCACCGGGCAGCAGCGGGACGATGCGGGGGCAGGAGCAGCTCAAGCTCAACCTCATGGCCACCCTCGCCCGCCCCTTCCCTCACCCCGGCGTCGCGGTCCGCGGCTGTCACGAATTCTTCGACGATGACATGGTGTTGACGGACGAGAAGACCCGCCAGTTCATCACCAACTACCTCGACGGCCTGCGCGGCTGGATCATGCAACTCCAGAAGGGATGAGCCGCTGAACAGGATCGACTCCCCTATGGGGGCGTCAACACGACGGCCAACAGGCGGGCCACCCAGCGTCATCACGGTCGCCGTCTCCATGGCCGCTCGTTCTCCAGGAGGGACTGCTCCAGCGCGGTGATGGCGCGCCCATCCTCCGTGAGGTTGGTACACACTTCCCGCCGGTCGTTTCTACCGGGTAGCGGTCCAGCCGGACTCTTCCTGCCGGCCGAAGCGGAGGGTGCCGTTGGTCAGCTGCCCTCCTGAGTAGGTGGCGTGTAGGGCGATCTGTCGGCCGCTGGTCATCGAGAGCGCGCCACCGGAGAAGGTCCCATTGACCGGGAACGACCGGAAGGCGTTGCCGACCATCACCCGAAGCTGCCCCCGCGCGGCGGTGCCATTGAGCGAGGAGATGGAGAGGATAAACGGCCGCCCACCGAAGGTCCCGTTCCATGCCCCGATCAGATCCGGTGCGGTCAGATCTGGTGCTGCCTCGACCGGCGCCGGCGGGGTCTCCACCGCGGCCTCAACCACGGCCTCAACCACGGCTTCGACCTCTTCAGGCACATCCAGCGACGCGACGGCGTCCCCCGCTTCGATCTTCGGCGCCTCGACGGGAGCGGTAGACGTCGCCACTTCGGCGACAGGTTCGGCCTGTGGTTCCGGCACGGGATCCGGCGCAGGGGGGGACACGGCGACGGGTGCCGGTCGCGGCGCTGGCGGGGCTGTACGGGCTGGCGGCTCTGGGGCTTCCGCAGCGTCGACCGGGAGATCCTCATCCGCGTCTTCCACGACAACGTTCTTGGGCGAGGGATACGCGACGAAGTTGACCGCGGGCGGGATCGGCTCCGAGTAGACGCTCGTGGATGCCGGAGGCGTCGTCGTCGAAAGCATGTTCCCGATGTAGGCGCTGCCCAGGCCGACGACGGCGAGCAGCAGGCCAACGCCGATCGCCTGGAGCAGCCGTGAGCTGCGCGGCTCCGGCGCCAGCATCATCGGCGGCGGGACGTCGGTGGGGATGCTGTCCTCGACATCATCGTCTACATCGAACAGCTCGTCGGGGACGATGGTTCGGGAGAACCCCTGGCTGTGGATGGGCGCGGTCCACCCGTGGACCGGCCCGACGCCCATCTGGCGGTCGCCGAACAGGGCGGTGTGGAGCTCGGCGCAGGACTGGAAGCGAACGGCCGGGTCCCGAGCGATGCTCCGCATCACGGCGTCTGCGAGGGAGGTGGGGCAGTCGGGCAGGTGCGCGCGGATGTCGAGGGGCTGGGTCTTGAGGGTGATCCGCAGGGATCGCGCCTGGCCGGCGGCCGGTGGGAAGGCGAGCTGGCCGGTGAGCATCTCATACAACACAGCGCCCAGCGAGAAGATGTCTGCTGCGGGGCCGACGTGGCTGAGGTCATAGATCTGCTCGGGGGCCATATAGCCCGGCGATCCCACCTGAACGTTGAGGCCCTGGTCGGTCTGGCGCAGCCGCGAGATGAGCTGGCCGATGCCGAAGTCTGCCACCTTGGCGAGGACCCCGTGTGAGGTCCGGGCCATCAAGATGTTGGCGGGCTTGAGATCGCAGTGGATGACCCCCATCTGGTGCGCCTCATCGACGGCGGACAGGATCTGGGAGAAGATGTCCAGGCCGACGCTGAGGGGCGGCGCGCCGCGGCTTCGCAGCCACCGCTCCAGGGTGGCGCCGTCGACGAACTCCATGACCAGCCCGGGCCGCTCCTGGTAACGGACGACATCAGTGACCTGGACGATGTGGGGATGCCGCAGCCGAGCTTGCACCCGCCCTTCCATCATCAGGCACTGCTCCAGATCAGGGTGAGAGAACGTAAGAAACTTGATGGCGTGCCGACTGCCCAGGTGGGTGTGCGTGGCTGCATAGACCCGGGAAACCCCACCTTCGCCGATGAGGGCATCGACGCGATACTGGCCCAGCCGTTCACCGCTGTGAAGAATCATTTCGGTATCTCCTACAGGTTCTGGCGAGCGGGACGCCAGGTCGAGACGCCAGCAGAAATGATCAGCTCATCGCCGAAGCTGTTGCGCGCGACGACGGTGCGCAACGCGCTCAGCGACAGCGACCAACGGTCCGATGAACGCAAAATCAGCTTTCCCCCTGCCTGTACCGCAGTCGTAGACAGCCCGACGAACCGCTCGGGGCTATCCAAGGAGACATCCTCCAGATCCACGCCCTGGGGACGGGTCAGAAAGTAGACCGACGGCCCGATCATCCATGCGGAGTTGGGTCCGTACAGCCCCTCCAGCACAGCAAGCCACTCGTTGCCAGGGACCTCTTCCCCGTTGAGTTCGCCGTTGGGGAAGCGGTATCGGTAGCCCCCCTCTGCATACACGCTCCACAGCCCACCTTCTCCCACGCCGCCGCTGCGACCGATCGACAGATACAGCCCGAGGTCCGTGGTCCCTTCGCCCAACGCGGTCAGCCGGGCGCGGCTGGGAGCGGTCAGGTCACCCAGCCGCATCTCCCCAGCCACCGCGATGGAGACCGGGGGGCCGAACAGCTCATCGACGATCAGGCCCTTGAGCCGAGCGCTCAACACCCCAACCCCACCACTGGTCTCACAGGCTTCCAGGCCGAAACTCTGGCAGTCCGGATCCTGCTCCGCGAGGCTCCGAGAGCGATAGACCGGCACCAGCAGCGACCCCTCGACCCGGGGAACCACCCCAAACGACCCGACCAGAACAGAGCCGATGGTCGACACCCCGCCGCCGGGCAGGGGCTCCGCGGCGCCGCTGCCGTCGACCAGCGTGGTGGTTCGTCGGCTCTCTGCGCCAACGTAGACGTCCAGGTCTCCTTGAGAGAGGGTCCAGGGCCCCGATCCGGCGTGCGCCGGCGACAGTACACCCAGACAGAACAGTAAAATAGACGCGGGGAGCATGATGAATCTCCGGTTTCGCTGTCATCTTGACAAAATGGATCTGTCACGGTTTTGAGGCGCACTATCATGCGCGCTCTGTTGTGAAAGTATGTCTAAAAAAAGAAAGCGGTTACGGGGACGGCAGAAAAAATCCCCCCCTATCAAGCGATGGGGCGGGAATCCGGCGTCGGAACCTATCCAATCTTGGAGCGATGAATCTCGCCCGACCTAGACGTCATCGTCATCGATATCATAAGGATTCTTCCGGGGACGCCTGGCGAACGCCACCCCACCCCCAACAAGCCCGAGCAACACGACCCCACCAAGGAGCACCGGCGGAGACGTCGGCCGATACCTGATGTAATACATCACCCACTTGTCAGGCGCGATGATGGGTGCCCCCCCTTCAGGTCCAGTGAAGTTCACCGTCCCCAGGGTCGCCTTGATCGCTTCATCCAGTCCATCGGATGCCTCGCCCCCGGCGAGGCCCCAGGTGGTCATCATCCCCTTGTCGTAGGGCGCCAGCGCCAGCCGGACCCCGTCCCGCGGCGAATAGTAAAACCCCATCCGATCCCCGACGGTCACCGGCTCTGCAGCCGCGACCGGCTTCTCCGAGCTGCCGAAGAACTCCTCATGCACTTCTGCTTCGACGCCGGCGAACGAGTGCTCATCGACCGGACCGACGTGTAGATACATCTCACAGGAGAACAGCACGTCCGGATCGGCCGCTGCCCGGGGGTGAATTCCGACGAAGCATCGCTCGGGGTTGAGGTTCTCCTCCCCCAGCCGTGCGGTGATCTTCTTGATATGTGGCAGCTCTGCGTCGAAGGGCGTACGCCAGCCATCGGGGAGGGTTGCGGTGAAGCCGCCGCTTTTCAGCGCGGTCTCTGCGTCGAGGGCGCCAGCGTCCACGGTCATCGTCTCGGCGAGCATCCGGGCGTCGGCTTCGATCTCGGCCTTGAAGTTCGCCCGGCCCATCGTGCGCACATGGACGGTCTTGCCACCAGAGGCGAACGAGAGGACCGTGCCGACGATGGGCGTGCCGTCCTTGAACGCCCCGGACAGCCACGCCTGGGTGGTGGGGCGGTCGGCGAGGGTGATGACCGAGGCGCGGTCGACCTTGACGTTCTTGATGCCCGACTGGGCTTCGAAGCCGCTGATGAACATCTCGGCCCAGGCGCGGGCAGCGTCTTCGGTGATTTCAGGCTGGTAGGGGGTGTGCCAGACGCGCATGAGGACGTGCTTGTTGGCTTTCTGGGCCTTGAAGGCGTCGTCGGACCAGCCGCCGCTCATCAGCTCCCAGCCCTTCGGCAGGTTGACGGCGCCGCCGAGGTTGTCCATTCGATACGTGCCCTCTTCCGCGCGCGCCGTCGGGCTGGCGCCAAGCATCCACAAGGCCAGCAGTGCCGCATGGGTCATCACACATCCTCCGAAAAATCGAGCAGCGGCTCACCTTAAACCACCCTGCGGCCCGCACTCGTCAGGAGTCTGTCATCATCCCGGCCAGACCCACCCGCCCAGGTCTTCTTCCAGGGCCAGCGCCGCGGCGATGGTCAGGTGATCCTGGCCATCTGCACCGATGACCTGGACGCCCAGGGGAAGACCCCGCTCCTCATCGAGGCCCAGCGGGACCTGCGTGGCCGGCAGCCGCAGCATATTGACGATGCCGCAGTACGACCAGGCGAACGGACGCATCAACGGCTCCCGGTGCCGCGGCGCGGGAACCGGATACGGCGGATACAGCATCAACGTCCGCGGGCCGAGCGCCGCCTGGACCTCTGCCCGGAGCGCCTCCCCCAACAACACCATGTCCTTCGGATCCAGCGGGATCCAGGGCATCAGCCGCTCGATGGTCGCCAGGAGCAGGGCCGGCAGGGTGTGCGATCCCCGACGCAGCAACCACCGCGGCCACTCCCGACGCAGCTTCGCCGCCGGCCGCCCTTCAAACAGCTGCGAACGAAAATCAGCGTCGTTGGCTTCGCCCATGTTGGCCATCCAGATCTCGGCGCTCTGGGCCAGCCGGTCGAACCGGCGCGCTTCGATCCGTGCGCCCCGGGCAGCGAGGGCAGCGGCGGCGCGCTGTTGGGCCTGTTGCATCGCCGGGTCGACCGGGTGCCGGCCGTCTTCCCGAACCACCAGGACCGTCACCCCCGCGAGGTCGACGGCCTCTGGATCGTCGAGGGGCAGATCGCGCATCGCCGGATCCTGGCCGTCCGGCCCGGCGAGGATCTGGAGGATGGGGTAGAGGTCCTCCGCACGACGGCACAGCGGTCCGGTAGACAGAAACCCGCTGGCCATCGCCGTATCCGCGATGGGGTGCTGGCCGGTGTTGGGCACCAGCCCCGACGACCCCTTGTGACCGAAGACGCCGTTGAAGAACGCGGGCATTCGAATAGACCCACCGATGTCCGAACCCAGGCCGAACGGCGTGCCCCCGGCGCCGACGATGGCCCCCTCTCCCCCAGAGCTGCCACCGACGATGTGCTCGGGGTTGTAGGGGTTCCGAGTCCGCCCATACAGCCGGTTATAGCTCTCCATCCACATACAGACTTCGGACGTGTTGGTCACCCCCAGGGGGATGGCGCCGGCAGCCCGCAGCCGGGCCACCGCTGGCGCATCGGCGCCGGCGATCACCCCCCGCCGGGCCACGACGCCGGAGCTGTTGGGCATCCCGATCAGGCGAAAGTTCTCTTTGATCGTACAGGGAACCCCGTGAAGCGGACCGACCGCGTCCGGGCCATGCTGCCGGAGGGTCTGATCGGCGGCGGCCGCTTCGGCACGGGCAGCCGAGAACCGCTCCGCGACGACGGCGTTGATGGTGGGATTGACCGCCTGGATGCGGGCGATGTGTGCGTCCACCACTTCCGAGGACGACAACTGCCCACGACGGATCTGAGCGGCGAGTGTCTGGGCGGAGCGCTGAACCAGCGGCAGCGCTTCGGGAGCGGGAGCGAGGTTTCTCTGCGACAAATGAAGCTCTCCACGACGACATCTTCGATGATGGCTTCGGTGATGTCGTCGATGAAACAGAGTGGTGCAGATGAGTGTATCCCGGGATCCCCCGCAGACCGACTTTTTCAACCATCGCCTGATGCCGTCGAAGAATCCGGATACAGCCAGAACCCAGCGGCTGACGTTGGAGCGACAAGGAGAACAGCAATGTCTGAATTTGATTTCGATCTGTTCGTCATCGGCGCCGGCAGCGGGGGCGTCCGGGCGGCCCGATTCGCCGCCGGACTGGGCGGGCGGGTGGCCATCTGTGAGTCCGGACGCCTCGGCGGAACCTGCGTCAACGTCGGATGCGTCCCAAAGAAGCTGTTCATGTACGGCTCCCGATATGCGCAGGAAGCCAAAGACGCCCACGGCTTCGGCTGGTCCTTCCCCGAACCCGACTTCAACTGGAGCACCCTGCTTCACAACAAGAACCGCGAGATCCACCGACTCAACGGAATCTACCAGCGGCTCCTCGACAACTCCGGAGCGACGCTCATCCGCGGACGGGGCAAGCTCACCGACCCCCACACCGTCGAAGTCGACGGCACGTCATACACCGCCCGTTACATCCTCATCTGCACCGGCGGCCACCCCTTCGTCCCGCCGATCCCCGGACACGAGCTGGGCGTTCACTCCGACCAGATCTTTTATCTCGATGAGCTGCCCAGGAAGATCGTCATCGTCGGCGGCGGCTACATCGGCGTCGAGTTCGCCTGCATCTTCAACGGCTATGGCGTCGACGTCAGCCTCGTCCATCGAAACGGCATGCTCCTCAACCAGGGCTTCGACGACGACGTGCGGCTGTTCCTCGACAATGAGATGCGAAAGCTCGGGATCGAGAACAACCTCGGCTGCACCATCACCGAGATCAGCAAGAACGATGACGGCTCGCTCACCGCGACGCTCGATGACCGCTACACCATGAAGACCGACATGGTCATGTGGGCCGCCGGCCGCCGGCCCAACACCAAAAACATCGGCCTGGACGCCGCAGGCGTCGCGCTGACCGAGTGGGGCCACATCAAGGTCGACGAATACAACCAAACCAACGTCGAGCACATCTACGCCTGCGGCGATGTCATCGGAAAGGTCGAGCTCACCCCCGTCGCCACCCAGGAGGGGATGCAGATCGCCCGGAACCTGTTCGGCGACGGCCCGAAGCGGGCGGTAGACTATCAGAACATCCCCACCGCCGTCTTCTCCAACCCCAACCTCGCCACCGTCGGCCTGACCGAACACATGGCCCGAAAGCGGTATAAAAACGTCGACATCTACCGAACCAACTTCAAGGGCATGAAGCACGCGATGACCGGCCGCGACACCCGCACCCTGATGAAGCTCGTCGTCGACAAGGACACCGACCGGGTCCTGGGCTGCCATATGGTCGGCCCCAACGCCGGCGAGATCATTCAGGGCTTCGCCGTCGCCCTCAAGGCCGGCGCCACCAAGGACGTCTTCGACCGCACCATCGGCATCCACCCCACCGCCGCCGAAGAGTTTGTCACGATGCGCACCCCCGTCCCCGTCGAGGCGAAGGCCGCCAGCAAATAACCCGGTTCGTTTCCTTCGTGTCCACGATCCAGAGGCCGCCGCGCACCATGTCCGGACGGCTCGTGGGCCTCAATACGCACGTTGTTCGTGAACGGCTCGCCAGCACCCGACAGGGGATGGTCAGCGGCCTGATCGCGGGACAGATCCTGGGCCTGTTCTCGGAGAACGGTGCACTTCGCCGCCCTGATCCTCGGGTCGATTGTGCCTGTCTTCCTGTTCACCGACGCCATCCCAGAGCGGGCCTGGCTGCCGGAGACCACGCAGAAGACCGGATAGCTGAGCCGGTGCACGGATCGGGGACCGATGCGGAGATGCATCAACGGCTCTAACTCCACCGTTGAGGATCCTGCGATGCGTGCTCTGTCTCTGTTCTCGGGTTCGATGTTGTTTCTGGTGGGCTGCGATCTGAACGTCAGCGACGCGGGCAGCGGCTCATGTGGTGCGTGTGCGACCAGCGGTGAGATGCTACAGCTCCAGGCTCGGGTCGAGACCCAGGAGGCCGAGCTGCTGACCCTTCGCGCAGAGCTGGAGGCGCTCCAGCAGGCCTTCACCGAAGACGGAGGCAGCTCGGGCGGCGGCGGCGGCGACACTGGCAGTGCTGCGGCGCTGATGCAGTATGTGACGGTGGACACGACGACCAACTCGGTCGTGTTCACCGGGGCGAACGTCTTCATCCAGTCGGGCTCGGGGGCGACGGATGACAACTGCGACACCAACTCGGACCTGGAGTGCGATCTGCTGATGACCGGTCTGGGTAACCTGACCATTGGCTACAACGACGAGCGGCCGACGGACAACGCCCGCAGCGGCAGCCACAACCTCATCATCGGCGATCGGCACAACTACGCGGGCTATGGCGGCCTGATCGTGGGGTTGGAGCACACCAACTTCGGCTCATACGGCGTCGTGGCGGGCGGCTACAACAACACGGCCCGGGGCCTGTATTCGGCGGTGAGCGGCGGGGCGGACAACACCGCCAACGCTCGCGCGGGCGCGGTCAGCGGCGGTCGGGGCAACCTGGCCAGCGGTCCCTACAGCAGCGTTTCGGGAGGCGGCGCGAACACGGCGTCGGGGGACAACAGCAGCGTCAGCGGCGGCGCGTCGAACCAGGCCCAGATGACCTTCAGCAGCGTCAACGGCGGCGCGTCGAACACCGCAGCGGCGGTCAACAGCAGCGTCCTGGGCGGATATCGGAACGAGGCGCGGGCGGGATGGAGCGCCATCGCGGGCGGAGAGGAGAACAAGACCGGCGGCGAAGACGGCGAATACAGCATCGTCTCTGGCGGCTACAAGAACACCGCGACCGGATCGCATAGCGCCATCTCGGGCGGGAGCGAGAACCTGGCCAGCGGCGCACACAGCGCCACCTCCGGCGGCTGGTTGAATACAGCGAGCGGCGGACACAGCGCCATCTCCGGCGGCTGGTCGAATACAGCGAGCGGCCAAGAAAGCAGCATCCTGGGCGGGTACGTGAACGCCACAAGCGGAGTGGGGAGCAGCGTGGTCGGCGGGTACGCGAACCGTGCAGGCGGGTTGACCAGCACCGTCTCCGGCGGCTACGTGAACCGTGCAAGCGGGGTGACCAGCACCGTCTCCGGCGGGGAGAAGAACTCAGCTTCTGGCCAGTATAGCAGCATCTCCGGCGGCTCTACAAACACTGCCAGCGGCGAGAGCAGCAGCGTCTCTGGCGGGGAGCAGAACACAGCTTCTGGCCAGTATAGCAGCGCCTCCGGCGGCTTCAGCAACCGCGCAAGCGGAGGATGGAGCAGCGTCTCCGGCGGCGGATCAGGATACGCCAGCGGCAGTGGCAGCAGCATCTCCGGCGGCGACCAGAATGCAACCCTCGGCGTCTACAGCAGCGTTCTTGGCGGATACAACAACACGGCCTCTGACGACGCGACCACCATCCTCGGCGGCTACGAGAACGTCGCGCAGGGACAGTGGAGCACCGTCAGCGGCGGCGCGTTCAACACCACAAACCGGTCCTACAGCGCAATCAGCGGCGGCTATGAAAATGAGACGACCGGTCAGTACAGCGTCGTCTCCGGCGGCCGAAGCAACCTGGCGAGCGGCAGACAGTCCGTGGTCACCGGCGGCGCCGCCAACACGGCCAGCGGGGACGCCACCATCAAGCCTTGATGACCGCCATCCCATGGCGACCCGTCCCTCAACCGAGGACGAGCGGGGACGCGTCAAGATGCGAACGCGCTCGCACGACGGCCGCGCTGATTCTGCAGATACGGGGACCTTCGAACCGATCGCGCCGACAGAGGCCAACCCGGTCTGGTGTGAGGGATAGCGTCACGCTGAAGACCTGAACAACGGCGAGACCGGGCAGTGGACATGGCGGCAGATAAATCGCGATGAGCAGCCCCTCGTATAGAAGCTGTGGCCGAGGGTCGGAACCATGAGCGCCATTTTGAGGGGCTTGCCTTCCGGATAGCCGATGTCCGCGCGTCTGTGGATGACGATTCTGGCAACGGCAGCGTCAGTTGCCGTTGATGACGTAGACGTGGCCCGGGCCGTAGTTCGTGGTGCCGAATCCGCCCTGGCCCGGCGCACCGATGACGATGTCGGGGCTGCCGTCCCCGGTCAGGTCGGGTGATCCGATCAGGGTACGGCCAGCGTGGTTGTCCGGGCTGCCGGCGGTGTTGAGGTAGCCCGCGCCGGAGAAGCTCGCGTCAGCATCGCCGAGGTTGAGCGTACCGGTCAGGCCTGCGGTGGCCGGGTAACTGGCAGTGCAGCCGCCAAAGCCGCTGCAACTATATGAGACCGAGAAAGAGGGGTCGTTCACGCCATAGTACAGATAGCCCGCGCCGGTAAAGCTCCCGATGAGATAGTCGCTGGCGCCGTCCCCGTCGATGTCTCCGGCGGGGCTGACGTCCCAGCCGAGGCGAGCGGCGTTGCTGTCCACGAAGACCAACGCAGCGTTGCTCGTCAGCGCAGAGTTGCCCTGGAGGCCCGAGGCGTCGGGCGCACCGTAGACGAGATAGGCGCGGCTGAGGGTGGTCGACACGATGCCGGAAGACGTCAGGTACGCTGGCGCGCCGATGAGGATGTCGGCGTAACCGTCATTGTTGACATCCCCCACACCAGCGACACTGTGGCCGACGTTCTGGCCGAAGTTGCTTGGCCCGGTCAGGGTGTAGATGTCCGCCAACACGTTGAGCCTCAACGTTGTCGTGCCCGTGTATGTGGACAGCCGATAATCCGCGTCCCAGCTCTCTCGCCCCTCGATGAGGGTAACCGCGCCAGCGGCGAGGCCGCTGCTGCCAGAAGAGGAGCCGTGCTGCGGAGAACCGAGCAGCAGGTCGTCGAGCCCGTCGCCGTTGGTGTCTCCAGCGTTGGCGACGGCGCAGCCCGTGGCCCCCATCCCCCAGATCCGACTGGTCGCCCCCAGCAGCAGTCCATTGGCCGCGCCAGGCACCATGTCGCCCTGGCTGAAGAAGTAGGTGACGCCGACCGGGCGCCGGACGGGATCGCCGAACTCCGGATCCGCATCCGCCGCCCCGCAGGCGCCCACGACCAGATCGGTGCTGCCGTCCCCGTCGAAATCACCGACGGCGAGATCGTAGCCCGCGAATTGTGGAATTGGAATCGACTCACCGTAGAAGCTGTAGATGACCTCGCTGCTGAAGTAGGTGTACCGCCCGCCGTCCGCCAGCGGCCCTTCCACAACCACAACGTCACCGCTCCCACCGTGTGTAGAGGGCTCCCCGACGATCAGATCGTCGATGCCATCCCCGGTCAGGTCGCCGACGGCCACCGACCAGCCCGCCTCACTCCCGGTGGTCCCCTCGTAGACCGCGTTGTGGTCCGACACATTGTTCGTACCGGATAACGGGCCGAAGAAGACGGACACGCTCTCTGTTCCCGCCGCCCCGACCACCAGATCGGTCACCCCGTCGCCGTTGAGGTCTCCATAAGCCATCGCGTGGCCGAGCTGATCGCCGCGACCAACGATGCTGACACCAGCAAAATCCGCCGCCGCATCGGTCGCCAGAGAGACAGCGCCGCCGGGCGGCATGGCAAAGGCTGACGGCGACCAGGCCGCCGCGAGCGCAGGGAGAGCGTGAGTGAGCAGTCTCTTCTTCATGTTCAATCTCCGTGTGGGACACCTTCAGATGTCCCCAGGACGGAAGACTTCACACAACAGACGGAACCACCCGAAGTCTGCGCGCCCACCCATTTTCTCCGCGCCCCAGGCGGAGGCGGCAGCGCTCACCAGACGGGCTCTGGGGGGCCACAGCTCGCCGCGAACTGCAGCGGCGACGTACCGCCCCTGGCGCGGGATGCCGAGGATCAACAGGAGACAGTCTGTATAGACTGCTTGACCCAAGCCCGGGTGTGTTTTGTCCGTTCATCAAGCAAACCTCATGCCAAGACAGCCAGGGGTTCGATTTATGATTAACCAGCTCAACCTGGCGCAATCAACCAGAACGACTCGCCGTTAAGATCCTCCAGTGCGTACCCGGCCTCCCAGATGCGAACCAGCGGCTCGAAAGGATCGTCGAGAGTGTCGAAACGCTGCCCGATGGTGTTCAAGGTCGCAGGGAACCGTCCGGTCATCCCAAACGACGGTACGACGGCGCCGCGCTGAGAGAGCGCCTGCCAGGCTGCATGTCCGGCTCTTTCCAACGCGGCATCGGCCCGGGACCAGCTCTGATGGCGTCGCAGCGAATTCTGACGGCGTCGCAGCGAGTGCGCCCGTTCCGGGAGCGGTGGGAACCGCAGCCCCGCCTCCACACAGGCCCGGGCCACTGCATCGACGAGGATTTGGCTGAGATAAGCCCGACCCCGCCGAAGAAATGGCTGCTCAGCCCC
>JBCBLB010000924.1:0-2940 GCA_038520555.1 Myxococcota bacterium
CTGCGGGCCACAGAAGCTCTTCAGCCGACGGCGAGAGAGCTGTGCATACATGCGACACACCGGCTCCCGATCCTCAGGATACAAGACCCCTCGTTCTTCGTTGACCAGCAAAGGATAGCGGCGATGGAGTTGCCGCAGATGCTGCTTCGCGGTCATATTCGAGCCACGCTCATGGGCGAGGATGGCGAGGTTCAGATGCGCTTCCGCTGCCCAGTAGCGACGGCCCGGATCAAGGCTGAGCGGCCGACTGATCAGCTTCTCCATACACTGCTGCGCCTCCGCGTACTCTCCGCGGGAGACATACAGATCAAACATGGTCATATAGCTCCCCGCGCGATGGATAAAGGGAACATACGGCTCTGCGACCGCCATCAACGCAAGATACCGCTCGATCGCCACGTCCTCTTCACCATCACGGATCAACCCGTTGATGCCGTTCAATTCTGCATTCAACAGGTTCGTAAAGTGATAGTTTAGCCGGTTTTCCCGGATATCCATCGTCCATCGCTGGCAGGCGCTGCGATCAATCACGCTGTCCCGACAACTCTGCGTTTGAGCTGAGGAAACCGCCTCCGCACGAAGCGGCGAGGTCGGGTGCGATTCAATGAACGCCACGACCTGATCGACGTCTTGGGTGAAAGCGATCGCGCGGAGGTCATCAAACCCGCTGGCGTCCATCCGCTCATGCATTCGCTTCTGAGCCCAGACGCGAGACCGATCGACCGCTTCTGACCAGGACGTCCCCGCACGCTGCGCAAACGCGGTGTGGGGAAACACCCCCTGGGTGACGTCCTGGACCCAGCCCTGAACCGCTTCTGTCCCTGCATGCGATTCCAACCAGGAAAAACGTGCACCCGCGAGATAGTAATCATTGAATCCAACCAGAGAGAACGCACCAAGGTCAGGCAACAACCACTCATCAGGATCAAGACCCCGGTTCCAGACGACCGCGCGCAAACCAATGTCCAACTTGTCATTGAGCTGGTCAGCCACCCAAACCGCGATCCCCTCCCTCGCCCAGTCCGGCCACCCCCGATACGTCGAACGAGACAGATGAGAGCGGATGACCGCATGAGCCAGCTCATGTCTGAGCAGCTTCGGATCGCTGGCCATTCCAAGCTGGACCGCCACCGAAGAGAACACAATTTCCAGATCGCTCTTTGTGCCGTCTTTCCAGCCTGTACTTCCTGTGTAAAGTGGCCCCCAGAGCCCGAGTCTTCAACCCGGACATCAATCGTGACTGATGCGTTCGCTTGAATGCTAAGGCGCTCCTCCACGAACGCCTGATGCTCAGGCATCTGGTTGTAGAGCTCATCTTCAAAATCAACGAAGAGAGGGACTGCTACATGGTCATCTACATCAGCATGAACCGGCACGCTGAGTATCGCACCAAACAGGAAGAGATGAGCGAGACAGAGGCTCCTCGTTTCCAACATCATCTGACCCTCTTGGTTTAAGGAATTGTAGCATCTTAAGACTTCATTATATCATCACAGCTCTTCAACTTCCAATACGGTGACCAGAATATTCCAGAACAAGACAGAAGTCATCCATCCATTCGTTTAAGCATACTTAAAGTATAAATGTCCACCTCATTGTTTCAGGATGAACTATGAGATGAACATATTGGGATTTTCTGAATTTCAACGAGTCAGGATACTGTTGGTCCCCCATCCGAACACATCATCACTGTCACGGGTTGTTGTATGGTTACAAGTACCCCCTTCATCATCGACACAGTCGCACCCACCGCCAGCAGGGAAGGCGCAATGTGAGCAGGGTGAACCAGTACACGTATCAGAGTTATTCAATGAAGGTGAGCCAGGAAGCAGCTCGAAGTCCGCTGAGTTTGCTCGTGCAGTTAGCTCAACGCCCATAGCCAGGCAACTCGATGAGCCAATGACACGCATTTGAAGCAGAGTGTCGCTGGAGCGGACCGCCAGGTCCACATCATCGAGGTAGGTCGTCACTCCAGCATTATTGTATTCCAGGGCATGAGCGCGAACCTTGAGGCCAGGAACCTCCTGGTTGATCCGAACGGAGGACCAGGTCAGGGCTGGACTGTCAAAGATGCATCCCATCGCCTGAAGAAGCGCTGCCTCACCCATGGGATCACGGATGATCGACACAGAAGCATCATCTGCTGCGGCAGCAACAGCCTCAAAAACATCCTCAACGTCAGAAGTAGGTGTCTGAACCGGCACACCGTCGACGTAAACTTCCATGAAAGAAGCCGGATGAGCAGTATTGGCAGCGGCGTAACAAGCACTGATCGGATCAGGACCGGGCTGACTGGCGTTGGCGCCCATCACGAGAGCGAGGAGAACATGAAACATAAAATTACCCTTGTCTGTTCTTTTGCCCAGGCAGAAGCCTTTGGCTGAGGTTTGTTTTGCTCAAGCTGATTTACACAGAACTACCAGCTAATCCCGTTGTACTGGACAGAAAATCATAGCGAAATCCGTGTAAAATTGATCGGTAGATATGACAGAGAGGCATCATTGAACTCCTTGAAGTGAAACGATTGATGTAGCTACATTTCTGCCACGCCTGGTTAAGTTGCACATTCTGTTCCATCCTGATTTCAACAACTTACGCGAACAGGCATGACATTCGTCGACGAACGTCACCGACGTTCGTCACTCCTCAGGTCGATGACATCTGCGCATCCGAAAAATGGGTGAACCGATCCGATATACTGTCGATGAGGTGCAAACGATGCCCAGAATCATTGACAAGCTCGACGCCACGATCGGGGGCACCCCTCCCGACCTGTCTGACTCCATTGACTACCTGACTCAGGCCCCGCCGCCTGCGCACCTCGTCGGCGAAGACGGCCGCTATCAGGCCGGCTGGTACACGGCTGCCCCGAAGAGCCTGAACTTCTCTGACTCCGCCGGTATCGGGCTGGCCTTGCAGCGGTGGATTCACCTCTGTATC
>JBCBLB010000736.1:0-4607 GCA_038520555.1 Myxococcota bacterium
CCCCACCTGTGGCGGCGTGGGGGAGGTCATTCAGACCCAGATGTTCCTTCGGATCCGGACGGTCTGCCCGACCTGCCGGGGCCGGGGCAAGATCATCGCCTCGCCCTGTACGGCCTGCAACGGTCAGGGGCGGACCCGTGTCGCCTCCAAGCTGACCGTGGACATTCCCGCCGGTGTCAACACCGGACAGCAGCTGCGGCTGTCTGGAAAGGGCGATGAAGGCGATCCCGGGGCGCCCCCCGGCGATCTGTATGTCCTCCTCAACGTCGGCGAGCACGACTTCTTCAAGCGGGACGGCGACGACATCTACTGCACCGTCCCGATCAGCTACGCCCAGGCCTGTCTGGGGGCCACGATCACCGTGCCCACCATCGATGAGGAGGAACAGCTCAACATCCCCGCCGGGACGCCGTCGGGCAAGGTGCTCACCCTCCGCGACAAGGGCGTGCCCCGGCTTCGGGGCCGGGGCCGGGGCGCACAGCACGTTCAGGTCGTCGTCTCGGTGCCCAAAAAGCTCAGCGCTGAGGAAGAGGATCTGATCCGGAAGCTGGCCGATCTGCAGGATGACAAGGTCAAGGAAAACCATAAGGGTTTTTTGAGCGAGTTCTGGGATCGCCTGACCAAGAAGGATGACTGAGAGGAGCGAGACCGACGTGACGAACGCGCTTTCGTTGGCTGAGATTGAGGCCCGGGTCGCGGACACCCACCCCATCATCGCCGCCATTCGGGAGACCGTCGGCGCCGCGATCGTCGGCCAGCAGGCCATGATCGACCGGCTGCTGGCGGGGCTGCTGACCGGCGGCCACGTCCTGTTGGAGGGCGTCCCCGGGCTGGCCAAGACCCTCGCGGTGCGATCCCTCGCCCGCGCCATGTCCATGGAGTTCCGGCGGATCCAGTTCACCCCGGATCTGTTGCCCGCCGATGTCGTCGGAACAGAGATCTACAACCCGCGCGATGGGACCTTCTCGACGCGCAGAGGGCCGGTGTTCACCAACATCCTCCTCGCCGATGAGATCAACCGGGCGCCCGCCAAGGTGCAGTCTGCCCTGCTTGAGGCCATGGCCGAACGGCAGGTCACCCTCGGCGATGAGACCCACACCCTGCCCCAGCCGTTTCTGGTCCTCGCCACCCAGAACCCTTTGGAGCAAGAGGGGACCTACCCGCTCCCCGAAGCCCAGGCCGACCGCTTTATGGTCAAGGTCCGCGTCGGGTATCCCACCAGGGAAGAAGAACGAGAGATCCTGCGGCGCTCCACACAGCCGCCCGCCGTGCTGCGCCCCGCCGCCGGGGCAGAAGACCTGCAGCGGTGCAGAGATGCGATGAGGCTGTTGCGGATGGAGCCTGTGGTTGAGGGGTATATCGTCGATCTGGTTCACACCACCCGGTCGCCGAAGGACGTCGGATTGGATGATCTGGACCGGCTGGTGGCCTTCGGCGCCAGCCCCCGGGCGACCCTGTCCCTCGCTGCGATGGCCCGCGCCAACGCCTTCATCGAAGGCCGCGGCTATGTGACCCCTGACGATGTCAAGGCCGTCGGTGTCGATGTGCTGCGTCATCGGGTGCTCCTCACCTATGAAGCCGAAGCTGAAGGGCTGTCCGTCGAAGCGGTCATCGGGCAGATCCTACAGAGCGTCAAGACCCCGTAGCCGCCCATGCTGACGCCTGAAGAGCTGCGCCAGATCCGCCGCCTGCACGTCCAGCTCGGACGTCGGGTGGACAGCCCGTTCACCGGCGAGTACCGCTCCGCTTTCCGCGGTCGCGGCATGGAGTTCGAAGAAGTTCGCCCGTATGTGCCCGGTGATGATGTCCGGCACATCGACTGGAACGTCACCGCCCGGGCCAACGCCCCGTTCATCAAGGAGTTCCGCGAAGAGCGAGAGCTGACCTTGATGCTGGCGCTGGACGTGTCGGCGTCGATGCTGTTCGGCGCCGGCGGCGCCGATGGGCGCACGGATAAGCGCCTCCAGGTCGCTCGCCTCGCCGGGGCGCTCGCCTTCGCAGCCATCCGAAACAACGACCGGGTCGGGCTGATGTCGTTCTCCAACGCGGTCGAACGGTTTTTGCCCCCGCGCAAGAGCCGGGGCCACGCCTGGGCGGTCATCCGCGCCGCGTTTGAAGACGTCGGCCAGGGCGCCCGCACCGATCTGGCCGGTGCGCTCGAACGGCTGGGCCGATCGCTGAAGCGGCGATCGGTCGTCTGTGTGCTCTCGGATTTCATCACCCCAGACGATCGGTACCTCCGCGAGCTGGGCGCCCTCGCCCGACGACACACCGTCAATTGCTTCCTGTTGTCTGATCCGTTGGAAGAAGCCCTGCCCCCGGTGGGTCTGATAGAGCTGGAGGACGCCGAGACCGGCGCCCGTCGCCTCGTCGACGCCAGCGCGGTGCGGCCCCGGGTCGCCATCGCCGAAAGGATCCTCGCCTTGCGGCGCGCCGGCGCACGGGCCTCCATCGTTCACACCAACATCGATCCGATTTTAACCCTGCACCGACACTTCCAGCGTATGGAGCGTCGCCGATGATCCTGCTCTGGCTCGCCTGTTCCCCGCCTGCACGGCCCCCGGCCGCATCACCGCCGGTCGACGTCCAGGCTCAGATCTCCGCCGCACAGGTCGCTGAGGATCAACCCGTCGAGCTGACCGTCACGGCTGCCGTCGCCGAAGGATGGCAGCTCCAGCTGGCACCACCGCAGGCCGAAGGACTCTCCATCACACCAGGCGCGCCGACCGCCGCAGGCGACGTTGCGGTGTATCCGTACCAGCTCTCCGGTCCACCTGGCAGCTACATCCTCCTCCCTGCTGCCGGGGAGATCACCTCTCCCGATGGGGAGCGCCAGCCGCTCCAGGTCGCCCCCATCTTCGTAGACATCGGCGTTGAGGGGCCGTCGGGTGGTGAGCTGGCCGACTTCTCGACGACGCCGCCGGCGGCCCCGTTGCCCTGGGGGCTCATCGCCGGCGGTGCCTTCGTCTGTCTCGCCGTGATCGGGGCAGGGCTGTGGCTGGTGCGGCGGGGTGGGGACACCGTGGCTCCGCCGGAACCCGCTGATGTCCGCGCCCGTCGCCGATGGCAGGCCACGCGGCGGGCGCCGATCTCCGCGCCGGAGATGGCCATCCGGCTCTCCGCCATCTTTCGCGAATACCTCGAAGAAGCCTATGGCTTTCCGGCCACGAAGGGGACCTCTCGTGAGGTGCTCCGCGGGCTGACCGAGCAGATCCAGGCGCCGGTGGCCCTGCGGATGACGCTCACCGGGCTGCTGGAGGCCTCGGACCGGCTGAAGTTCGCTCGCGAAGGCGGCGGAGAAGACTTCTTTCGCGAACTGGACGCCTCGTTCGAGGCGGTCCTCGCCTTGATGCCTGGCGCCGAAGACGACGGGGAGGGCGACGATGTTTGAGCTGGGCGCGCCCTATTGGCTGCTGCTTGTGCCCATCGTGGTCCTGCCCTGGTTGTCCGGCCGGCCGCGGGTGGCGTTCTCGTCGCTGCGGTTGGTGGTCACCGGGGCGAGCCTGCGCGCTGCGCTCGCCTGGATCCCGCCGCTGCTCGCCAGCGTCGGCCTGGGGCTGCTCGTGGTCGCCATGGCCCGGCCGCAGCGGGTCGACCGGGAGCTGATCGTCGAGCGCGATGGCGTCGACATCATGCTCGTCCTCGACGTGTCCGGCTCGATGGAGCAGACCGACTACGAGCTGGGCGGGCGCCCGATCAGCCGGCTGGCCATCGCCCGTGAAGTCATCGCCGACTTCGTCGAGGGCCGCCCCGAAGACCGGACCGGGCTGGTCATCTTCGGCGAAGAAGCCCTCACCAGCGTCCCGCTGACCCTCGATAACCAGGGGATGGCGGCCTATCTTCGCCAGATCCAGGCCGGGATGGCCGGAAAGAAGGCCACCGCCGTCGGCGACGCCATCGCCATCGCCGCACAGCGGCTCAAAGACCTCGACGCCCCCAGCCGGCTGATGATCCTGGTCACCGACGGCCGGAGCAACGCCGGACAGCTCGGACCGATCGACGCCGCCCAGGCCGCCGCGGCCCTCGGCATCCGCATCTACACCGTGGGCATCGGCGGCGACGGGCGGAGCCAGGGGGGGCTGTTCGGCTCTCTGTTCCAGGCCGCCAGCCGCTCGGAGCTGGACGAAGAGACCCTCCAGCAGATCGCCGACATCAGCGACGCCGAGTACTTCCGGGCCAAAGACACCCAGGCCCTCCGGCAGGTCTATGACACCATCGATGAGATGGAGAAGACCACCGCCGAGGTCGCCGAGTTCGTCCACCGAGAAGAGCGCTTCGCCCTGCCCGCGTGGCTCGGGCTGCTCGCGCTGCTGCTGTCGGTCACCCTGTCTGAGACCTGGCTGCGGAGGCTGCCATGAACATCGACTGGGGCAACCCCGACGCCTTGTATCTGCTGTGGGTGCTGCCGATCGCCGCGGTGCTGTTGGGGCTCGCGCTCCGCGCGCGGGGGCGCGCGCTCGACCTGCTCGGCCCCCTGGTGGCCCGCCGGGTGAGCGCAAACACGATCCCGATCCATCGCGGGCGGGCCATGCTCCGGTTCGGGGCGCTCGCCGTGATCCTCGTCGCCATCGCCCAGCCGCGGTGGGGATTTCGCTGGCAGGAGCGCA
>JBCBLB010000373.1:0-9611 GCA_038520555.1 Myxococcota bacterium
ACTTCTCTGTGCTCGGCGCGTCCAGCAACAGATTGATAGCGGTAAAATCTGACATACAAATCTCATCGATGGTTGCAGAGGGGCCTAACGCATTGGGATGAGCCTCATCACAGCACAATGGATGTCTACACCGCGTTCATGGCAACGTGCCCTGGTCACGGACATCAACGTTGACGGGCCGCCCACCGACGCGCAGCTCCGTCACATCCGGCGGCATCTGCGTCGGCAGACCAGATTGAACATCGGAAGTGTTTTTTGGAGGCCAGAGGGCGGGCTGGCGCCCCTCACCTTGATGCCGGCGCTGGAGACGCTGTGGCTCACCGTCAACACCACCGACAACCTCGACCTCACGCCCCTCACACAGCTCCCCGCCCTCCAGGAGCTCTGGATCAGGGTCTACGGCGATCAGCATCATACCCCCCTCACCCTCGATGTGATCGGCTCCATCCGCGACTTGCGAAGCCTACAGCTGAGCGAGGTCCCCCTCCACGCTCTGGCACCCCTCACCCAGCTCACCCAGCTCCGAGAGCTGCGCCTCTCATACCGCGCGTCCCTGGGCGGACTGCTGGCATCCGCTGCGGATCTCTCTGCGTTGCGTCCGCTCCGGAAGCTCAAACACCTCTCGATCTCCGGGGATCTGGGATCGCTGCAGGTCACGCTCGATGATGTCGCCCAGCTCAAGCAGCTCGTCGATCTCCACCTCGACGACACAGAGCTGCACCCGATCTACACCGCCGCACAGCTGGGACGACTGCGACAGCTCCGATACCTCGATCTCAGCGGCACCCACCTGTGCACCCCCAGCGGGCTGACCGATCTCCCCCTGGAGACGTTGCATCTCCCGCACAGGCTGAACACCGAACCCGACCCGGATTGATCATCCTGTGGATGGGGCAAAAACCAGCTGCTCGGCGATCCCACGAACGATCAGGGCGAGGGTCTGCGAGAACGACGCACCGATCAGCGACCGCTCTCGGGCGAGGGCGAGCATCGCGGCAGAGAGCCCAAAGACCATGTCCGGGTCCAGATCGGAAGACACGAGGCCCACGCGTTTCCACCGCTCCACCGTCTCGCCGATCCAGCGCCGATCGCCCTGGCGGTGGGCGGCGAGACGGTCGGGGGAGAGCTTCCGGGTCAGCCGTTGGATGGTGCCGGGCTCCAGCAGGCGACGAAACAGCGGATGCCGCTCAAGAAGCTCCGCCTGTAAGGTGAAGAACTGCACAACGACCGCGCGGCCGTCGCCGCGCGCCTCGATGGGGGCCAGCGCCGCGAGGAACACCGCATTCCGAGAGACCTCTGCATGCTCGATGGCCTGGAGGAACAGCTCCTCTTTGCTCTCAAAGAACAGATAAAAGCTTCCTTTTCCAATCCCCACCGCTGCGGTCAGCTCGGCGACGGTCACCCGACCGAGGCCATGCGCGATGAACCGCTCGGTCCCGACCTGTAGCAGCGCTTCCCGGATCTGCGCCTGCTCCTGTTCTGTATACGCCCGCGGCATCTGCCGAGTTTATCCGATCCAGCGCTGCGGACCCGCAGCGCGCACATCCTCCCCAGCCACATCGCGAATGGGCACCAGGCCGTTGGAGCCCCACCCCACACAGATGAGCATCCTCACACAGACGGTGTCGCTGTTGCCCAGCTGATTCAGAACCTTGCAAGCTGTAGATATCAGGAATAAAGTGCCGTATCCATCACGGACCGGAAGTCTCCAGACGCGCCGAGACGAATCAGCACAGCATGTAGCCCCCACTGCAGACGCTGCAGCCAGATCCACTCCGGCGGGATCGCCATCCGTCGAAGGTTGGGGTTCTCCGGGCGAGTGTACTGCACCCCAGCCTCAAGCCATTCGCGGGTAAAGGTGAATGATTTGGTGAGATAGGGCGCATAGAAGTGGCGCTCCATCGCCCAGTGGGCGTCCCAATCGTATCGCTGCATGGGATCCACGATCCCCATCGCGATCACGGCTTCTTCAAACCGGGTCCGATCGTTATCCAGCAGCGCCCCGATCATTCGTCGCCAGCGCCCCAGGAACACAGGCGAAAACACACGCACACAGCCAAAATCGAGGAAGACCACTGCGTCTTCGCGGAAGCGCTGGTTGCCCGGGTGGGGATCGGCGTTGATGGCGCCATGAACGAACAGCGAACGCCATGCGACGTCCGCCAGGGTGAGCCCAGCGCGTTGGCGGGCGTCGGGCGAGGCCCCCGCGACGAAGGTGCCCAGGTCATCGCCGTCGCACCACTCCATCGTGAGCACGCGCAGAGAAGAGCGTTCGGGGAAGGCACGTGGGATCACCACACGCGGATCGGCGGAGAAGGCGTCCTGAAACCGCTCCAACCAGCCCGCCTCAGCCAGATAATCGCACTCTTCGTCCAGCCGTGCGGCGAGATCGTCAACGATCGCCTGGCCATCGACGCGTGTGGCGAGGCCTGCCACCCCTGCGAGCCGTCGAAGCGACTTTACATCGGAGAGAATGGTCTCACGGATGTGCGGATACTGAACCTTGACCGCCAGCCGCTGTGTGCCCCGGCGCGCGCGATGGACCTGTCCGATCGACGCCGCAGCGATCGGCCGGGGATCAAAGGCGTCGAAGAGCACATCGATCGGGGCACCCAGCTCATCGGCGATGACCTGCTCAATGACCGCAAACGCGACCGGCTGAGCGCCCTGCTGAAGGACCGAGAGGGCACGCTGGGTCTCGTCGGGCAGGATGCCGTCCAGATAAGAGAGGATCTGGCCCACCTTCATCGCCATCCCCTTGAGCTGATCGAGCTCAGCCACAAGCGCCTCACCAAAACGGGCGTCATCCCCGACGTCTGTCCGTAGGATGCGCCGCACCCCGGCAGAGGCCGTCGCACCGACGATGCGGCGGAGATGGCGCGCCCGCGCCCGAAACCGATGGGGAGTCGACATTGCCCACCCCTATATCTGTGACCATAATATTCATATGGTCATAGATGAGCACCGTCCACGACAGGCCATGGTTTTCCGTGATCCGTGCGAGCGGTTAATCGCAACCGATGGATGAGACAGTCCGACGATCCCTGGCCGGCGCGCGTCGTGTGGTGGTCAAGGTCGGCACAGCGGTGGTCAGCGGTCCCCAGGGCCAGCTGGCGTTGGGACGGATCGGGCACTTGATGGAGGATCTCCGCGCCCTGTCTCAGGACGGCCGCGAGGTGCTGCTGGTCAGCTCTGGTGCGGTGGGTCTGGGGGCGGGGCGGCTGGGCTGGACCGCGCCGCCGAAGCGCGTGGTCGATCGACAGGCCTGCGCCGCGATCGGTCAGGTCGCGCTGATGTCGCTGTACGACGCCATGCTGGGGCAGCTGGGACGTCGTGCGGCTCAGGTCCTGTTGACCCAGGACGACTTCCTCCAACGGCAGCGCTACCTCAACGTCCAGGCCACCCTGGAGCGGCTGCTGGCTCTGGGCGTGCTGCCGATTATCAATGAAAACGATACCGTCTCGACGGCAGAGCTTGCGGTCGGCCGTGATGAGGTCTTCGGCGACAACGATCGACTGTCTGCGTTGGTCTCGGCGGGGTTGGGCGCCGACCTGTTGGTGTTGTTGACCAGCGTGGATGGGGTCTACACCGCTCCCCCCGCTTCGCCGGGCGCGAAGCGCATCTCACGGTATGCCCCGGATGAGACCATCCACTTCGGTGAGGGCAGCGCCTGGGGGCGGGGCGGGATGCAGGCGAAGCTGGCCGCCACCCAGGTGGCCATCCAGTGCGGCACACCCGTGGTGATCGCCTCGGGGATGGCGGGCGGGGTGCTCCAACGGGTGATCGCCGGGGAAGACGTCGGCACCATCTTCCCCGCGCGACGTCAGCACAACCGGCGGCGCCAGTGGTTGGCGTTCGCGACCGCGCCGGCGGGTCGGCTCATGGTCAACGACGGCGCGCGCCGTGCGCTGACCGAACGGAACGCGAGCCTTCTGGCCATCGGTGTCCAGGACGTCCTCGGCTCGTTCGACGCGGGCGCGGTGGTGTCGGTCTGCACTGCGGACGGCAGCGAATTTGCCCGCGGATGGTCCGATCAGTCTGCCAATGAGATCCAGGAGCGGATCGCCTCCCCCGGCGACGGTCGAAGCCGCCCCATCATTCACCGCGATCGAATCGTCATCTTATCGACAGAGGGATCATGACACCCAGACAACAGGCCCACGCGGCGCGGGCCGCCAGCCGCCAGCTGGCCCGGCTGCCCGCTGCTGTGCGCGTCGCGGCGCTGCGTCGGATCGCAGATGCGCTCCTCGCCCGCCGCGACGAGATCCTGGCGGCCAACGCCCGCGACGTCGCCGACGGCGACGTCGCGGTGCAGGCCGGCGCGATGACGCCCGCCCTCGCGGCGCGGCTGAAACTGAGCGATGCAAAGCTGACCACCCTCTCTGCGGGGATCCATGCCATCGCCGATGCACCGGAGCCGCTGGGCCGCCCGCTGCGCCGCACCGAGCTGGCAGCGGGGCTCGAACTGACCGAGACGACCTGGCCGCTGGGCGTCCTGCTGGTGATCGTTGAGGCCCGCCCGGACGCGGTGCCCCAGATCGCCGCGCTGGCGCTGCGCAGCGGAAACGGGTTGCTGCTGAAGGGCGGCCGGGAAGCATCGCGATCCAATCGGGTGCTCCATCAGATCATCGCCGAAGCGCTCGCACCCCAGATCCCACCGACCGCGATCGCGCTGCTGGAGACCCGAGAAGCCGTCGCCGATCTGCTTGAGCTGGACGACGTCATCGATCTGGTGATTCCCCGCGGCTCGTCGTCTCTGGTCCGATACATCCAGGAAAACACCCGCATCCCGGTCCTCGGCCACGCGGAGGGCATCTGCCACGTCTACCTCGACGAAGCTGCAGATCTAAAGAAAGCGTCTCGCATCGTCATCGACGCCAAGACCGACTACCCCGCCGCCTGCAACGCCATGGAGACGCTGCTGGTGCATGTGTCATTGATCGATGCGGTCACCCCGATCCTCGATGCCCTGAACGCTTCCGGGGTGGCGCTATTTGGCGGCCCCCGGGCGACCACAGCCTGGGGGATGGCGCCCGCCCCCTCCCTGCACCACGAATACGGTGATATGGCCTGCACCGTCGAGCTGGTCGATGATCTCCACGCAGCCATCGCACACATCCATCAGTTCGGGAGCGGACACACCGAGTCCATCGTGACCGAGCATGAAGAGACCGCCCGCGCATTCCTGGGCGCGGTCGACAGCGCCTGTGTGTTTCACAACGCCAGCACCCGGTTCGCCGACGGGTATCGCTTCGGCCTCGGCGCTGAGGTCGGGATCAGCACCGCGCGCATCCACGCGCGCGGACCGGTCGGCGTCGACGGCCTGCTCACCAGCCGCTGGCTGCTGCGCGGAGACGGAGACATCGCCGCAGACTTTCAAAGCGGCGCCCGACAGTTCACCCACCGACGCCGCCCGCTCACCACCCACGACTGACACCGCCCCCGTCATGGAAGCCCGCTTTGCACCAGGCTCCTCCGATGCGTCGGACCACCCGCGCCGTGAAGCCGTGGTCCTGAGTCGTCAGAGCGTCTGGATAAACGACCGCACCGCGTCGACCCCGTCCTCGTCGACAAGCTCCGTCCCGAGCGGAGGCATCGAGGGCCGCTCGTCATCCTCATCGCGGCGCGACATCCGGTTGAGCACCTTGCTGTCACCATCGCTGCCGAGCTGCTCGCGCGCGGTGCGAACGGCCGGCGCGTCGTCCAACCGATCGAGGCCCGCCGACAGGGTGAAGTCAAAGTCGTTGTAGTCGCCCGGGTCATAGCAGTCCGTGGCCTGCGGCTGCTGGTTGCGTGCGCTGTTGTGGCAGTGGCTGCAGTTGCCATGGAGCACCCCCAACCCCGCACGCGCAGTGGCATCCAGCTGGATCTCCGATTCGACCGGATCAGACAACAACCCGGCCTCAAACAACGCGATGCGTGTCTCGACATCGAGCTGTGTCGCGCTGAAGCCGAGGGTAAAATTCCGGCGCCCCCCATGACAGGCCTGGCACTCGGCTGCGCCGGGCACATCGTGTGGTGTACCGGCGGCGTCTTCGGTCATGAAGATCTGCAATGTCGCGTCATCGCCAGCGTCATTCCAGAGATAGGTCGCCGCGCTCCAGCCGTCCTCGGTCTTCAGGTTCATTCGCGTCTCGATACGAACCCCATCCCGCGTAAACTCTTTGAACGTCTGGGTCCCGACCGGGAACACCCAGTCGTCCGGGTTTCGCGTGTCGACCATCTCTCCTGCGGGCAGCAGCAGCCAGCGGCGCTTCTTCGCGGTATCCGTCCACAGCGGGAACTGCGGTGTAAACCCGAACGCCATATCAGACACCACGTCGTTGGCGATGTCACTGTAGAGACCGGTCTCAGAGAGCCGAGCGGGGAGCGCTTCGGCACCGGACACATCCACCGTGCTGCAGTCACGAAAGTCGCCATCGTCGGCGTCACAGCCAGCCTGGAGCGCGACGAAGGGAACGAGCAGGAAGAGGGTCGAGTGGGTCTTCATGAGGCTCCTGGCAGGGGTGGGGCCGTTGCTCCAGCAACGCAGCAGCGGGTACAAGCATCCGCAGAGACGTGGACGCTGAGCTTTCGTCACCACCGCGTGTCGAGCACAATCGTGAAATAGCCAGCCGCCGGTCCCGCGACCAGCGCCCTTACAGTTCTTAAGATGCCTGGCCGGTCGGACTGGCTACGATTCGAGCGGAGGCCCATGAACATCCTCATCATTGAAGACGACCAGCGGACCGCGCAGCTGCTCAAAGAGCTGCTCGGCATCGCACCCCATCACGTCACCTGTGTCTTCACAGGTGAGGCGGGGTTGGCCCATCTGCGCACGGCCCAGGTCGACCTGGTCGTGCTCGATGTGATGCTCCCCGGAAGAGACGGATACTCGATTTGCGCAGAGATCCGTTCGTTTTCATCGGTTCGGATTCTGATGCTGTCCGCGCGCGGCGCGCCCGAAGATCGGGTCGATGGGCTCCGACTGGGCGCCGACGACTATCTGGCGAAACCCTTCCATGCACAGGAGCTGCTCGCGCGTGTGGAAGCCCTGTCTCGCCGCGGCGCGCTCTCCGAGGCGGAATCTGCAGAGTCGATCATCCAACTCCATGGTCTCCATGTCGACATCCGGTCGCGCACCGTTCAGATCAACGGGGCCGAGATCCACCTGACCGGCGCAGAGTTCGACATCCTGCGGACCCTCGTTGAGCGGGCAGGGCGCGTCGTGTCTCGGGAGCGCTTGATGGACCTGGCACGGGGCGCCGAATTCAAGGCCTTTGACCGCGCCATCGATGTTCACATCAGCAACATTCGCAAGAAGCTTGGCGATAACCCTCGATCTCCTCGATGGATCCGGACCGTCCGCGGCGTGGGGTATCAGGTGCCGGTGCTGCGAGAAGAACCGTGAACCGACAGACCCAATTCCTGCTCGGAATCAGCACAACGGTGGGCGCCACCCTGCTGCTCGTATGGTTCGCTGTGCAGGCGCTCATCCTTCGACCGGCGATTGAAGATCGGGAACCCATTCGCATTCAACAGGTGCAGAGGGCCGCCGATCTCTTGCGTGCAGGTGTCAGCAAGCGCGAAGTCGAGGTGAGCCAGGACATCGATGTCCGGCTCCTCAAGGGGCAGCCCGAGGGACCACCCCCAGGAGACGGATGGATCCGGCAGGAGACGGAACGGGGCGTCATCTGGAAGCGACAGGGCGGTGACTTCGAGATCGCCGCATGGACCGGGCATACCTGGGTCATGCTGCAATCCCATCCTCCCCACACCACCACCCTGGTGCTCGCCTTGATCGCCGCGGGAGTCCCCGTGATCGTCCTGATGTTTGGCCTCAGTCAGCGGGCGAATCGCCACCAGGAGCGCGCCGAAGCCATCCTGGCACGCATCGCCGCCGGTGACCTGAGCGAGCGACTGGACACCGAGGCCGGACACCGAGAAGCCCGTCGGGTCGCGGTCGCCGTCAATCAGATGGTGGTCCGGCTGCAGGCGCTCATCGCATCTGACCGCCAACGGATGGCCGGGTTGTCCCACGAACTCCGCACGCCCCTCACCCGAATTCGGCTTGAGCTGGAGCTCGCGCGGCGCGAAGGTGCATCGGTGGAGCGCCTGGATCGCGTGGAGCAGGACATCGAAGAATTCGACGCCATGTTGCGAGAGATGCTCGACCTCTCGCGATTGGAGATGGTCGGAAGACAGCTGATGAGACGCGAGATCGTCGATCTGGCCGGCCTCGCCCAGCTGGTCGTCGAAGAAGAGCGATGGACCGATGTGGAGATTCAAGGGTCGGGCACCGCCACCGTCGACCGCCTCCTGGTGGCGCGGCTGATCCGAAACCTTCTGCGAAACAGCGCCCAACACGCACAGGCGAAGCGACGCTGGATCACGGTGACAGACGATATGCTCGCAGTGGGGGACGACGGGCCCGGCATCCCCCTGGAGCAGCAGCCCCGCATCACGACCGCCTTCCACCGTGGCGCAGCGTCCTCAGGGCATGGACTCGGCCTGGCCATCGTGGCACAGATCGCTGAACTTCATGGCGGGACGGTGACCTTCTCCTCTCCCCCGGGCCTTGTGGTCACGGTCCGCTTCGCCAAGGCAGACACATAACCAATATCATTGTATCTAATAGCAATATAATGAAGAAGCAGTATCGGACAGTCCTTCGGGTTCTTTCCATTGATGACGTGCAGCCGGAATGGATGTCGACGGGGCCGATGGGCAAGAACGATACCAACGACGAAGAAGGGGCGGATGCGAGCTGTCAACGATCGTAAATCCGTCGGCGTTGCCTGAAACCACGGTTAACGCTTCATCAATGAGAGGAAAATCGGATGGAGCAATCCCGGTACGACGTCTTGATTATTGGTGCGGGCCCTGCAGGTCTGCTGACCTGGGCGGTACCGCTGAGGTCCACCTCAACAAGGAGACCGCCGAGCTGGAAGAACTGGCCCGGCGTCGCGCCGTCCTCGCTCGAGGCCACCGAGTGCTCGAGGATGATCTTGAGGTCCTCGGTGCTGAGCGTGACCAGCGTGAGGCCGTTGTTGAAGCGGAGCGAGTTCTGGATGTCGAGATCCGAGATCTCGCCTTCCTCCTTGCCCGAAACCGGGTTGGCCTGCGTCGGCAGCGGGTTGCCGTCCGCATCCACCTCGCCGATGGCAGCCCGGATGCCGCCGCCGGTCTTGATGGAGACGATGGTATCGGCGTCGACGCCCTTCGCCGCGGCGAGGTTCGCATCGGCGGTCAGGTTGCCGAGCGTCGTCTCCTCGGTGCGAACCTGGGTGCGCGTGCCTTCGATGAACACATCCGTGTTGCCGCGGATCGTGCTGTCGAGCGCGATCACGACATCCGTCGACTGGGCGACGAGGTTGGCGACGTCCGTGGCCTTCTCGGAGGCGGCAATCGCGTCATCCAGCGTCGCCTCTCCCGTGAGCGCCACAACGCTCGCCTCATCGGTGCCGTAGGGGCCGGAGATCGCAGGATCGATGCTGTCCGTCTGCAGCACGCCCGCGTCATCGAACTCCACCACGAGGCGGCCGACATAGGAGTACTCGCCATCCGTCGAGACCACCGCCACGGCGTCGCCACCCGCATCGGTGGTGATGAACGGGTAGTCCGGGAAATCA
>JBCBLB010000199.1:0-14086 GCA_038520555.1 Myxococcota bacterium
CTGGCGCAATACTGGCGCACTTATCCGTTCAGCCTCTCCTTAGCCACCCTTCGCGTCCGGCGTGTGTCCCCGACGATCCCTAAAACGCAGTGCCGAAGGCCACTCCTGCGAACAGGAAGTCGTGTATCCCGCCTTCGATCCGCAGATGGGCGCGATCGCCGAAGTTGATCTTGGCGCTCGCCGACAAATCTACGAGGGGCAGGATGCCGGGCACCCGCTTGGTCTCATCGGGCTCGCAGACCTCATAGCGGACATAGGCTGCGCTGTCGGAGAACTCGGGGCAATTGTTCGGATCGTTCTGGACGTCATTGCCCTGGTTCCAGGCCAGCAGCTCGCCCTGAATGAAGGCGATGCCCAGCCCACCGCCGAGCACCGCGCTCAGCCAGACGTCTTTCTCGGGGTTGGTCAGGGGCAGCTCACGGGCGCCGTTCGCGCCGATGGCAAACGCGCCGAAGTTGTTGGGACGGATCCACTCGCCGTTTTCATGGTTGGCCGCGCCCTCGTCCACGTCGTCCCAGTACCCTTCGTCCATCAGATTGCCGATATACTCGAAGTAGAAGATCCAGTTGACCGGGTCGGGTCGGAGGACGTACTCGATGCCCACGGTGTACGCCCGGGCCGAGGGTCGCTTGAAGGGGTTGGCGCCCTCGTCATCCTCATCGAAGTACCAGATATCCAGCACGGAGTCTGGAACGATCATATATCGACTTCGAAAGTTAACTTCCATCAGTGCTTTGCGTCGGGTTTCGCCGAAGACGCCAGGTCCTGCGGCAGAAGACGTCTGTTCGTCCTCTTCAGCCTCCTGTGCAAGCGCCGGCGCGGCCCACAGCCACGCCGCAGTCATGAGCAACATGAGCGGCTCTCCTCATCGAGCGGTTGGGTGGATTGTGTTCGCTTCGCTCGATGCTGTCAAGACGAACCCCGGTCCCTGGGATACCCTGTGAGGATGGTGTGGCGATGGGTCATCGGAGTCTGTGCCTTGCTCGCTGGAGCGCAGCTGGGGGGGTGTCAGCTGGGGCGCCCGCCGGTGTCGTCCTTTTCACCCGGTCCGGTCGAAGCCGCCGCGGTCGAGCCGGGTCTCCCCGATGCCCTGCGACAGAGCCTGGGCGCTGCGCTGTCGCGTCGGGGCGCGCTGGCTGCCCGGGGAACCCCGGTCAAGCTTGTCGTCCTGTCGGCACAGAACCGAACCCTCGCCCCGGGCGCTGACCGTCAGGTCCATGAGGTTGCGCTCGCCGTTCAGGTCGTGGCAGCCGGGCCATCTCCGCGAGAGGTGGTCCTCCGGGGGGCCCGCAGCTACACCATCCCGACGACCGGCCCGCGGGACGCCGCTCAGGCCCGCGCCGCCGCGACCGTTGCGCTATGTGAAGAATTGATGGACGATGCAGTCGAGTGGTTACTCTTCGCCCCGGAGGTGCGCTGAATGGCTCGCAAGTCCCCCGATCCGAAGCAGCCCATCCAGCTGCTGGTGGGCGAAGAGGTGCTGATGGTCAAGCGCGCCGAGGATGCGCTGGTCGCTGCCGCGCTGCCAGAAGGGCGGTCGGGCTTCAACTACTCCACCCATCAGGCCAGCGAAGGGGCGGGGGACGCCGTCAACCTCGCCCGGACGATGCCGATGATGTCTCGCCGACGGGTGGTGGTCATTCGGGAGATCGAGAAGGCCGATAGCGCGCTGGTGCAAGCGCTCATCGACTATGCCGGCGCTCCCTCGCCGAGCACCCTGCTCGTGCTCACCGGGGCCAGGCTGCCAGGGACGTCTGGGGGCAAGAACTGGGGCGTTCGCCTCCGAAACGTCGTCAAGAAAGTCGGCCAGGTTCATAAGTACAGCGCCGGCGATGTCCGCCCCGATGATTTTGTCGCAGCGTATATGCGTGAGCAGCGCGGTGAGATCGAACCTCAAGCGGCCCGCTTGCTGATCGACATGGTCGGCAGCGATCTGGGGCGGCTCAAAGGAGAGATGGACAAGCTGCTCAACTATACCGCTGGAACGGGACGGATTGATGTGGCCGCTGTGGAGGCGGTCTGTAGCCTGATCGCCGAAGCGCAGATCTGGGATTTGACGAACGCGCTGGTCCGTCGGGACGTCGATCAGGCGATGGCGGCGACGCACCGACTGCTCGAAGACGGTGAGCCCAGCCATCGATTGTTGTCGACGGTGACCTGGCAGATCCGCAACCTTCTGGTGCTTCAGGAGGGGATGGCCCAGGGCGGGCTCCCGAAGAGCTGGGCGCGAATGCCGCGTCGGGTGACGCAGGACGCGCAGCGGCTGCTGCGGGCGCGGCCGATGCGCCCGCACCAGATCCTCAACGCGTTGAGCGAAGCCAACCACGCGTTCAATCGATCTCGTGCAGGGGACCGGCGGGTGTTTGAGGCGCTCATCCTGCGCCTGACGGCGCCCTGACCCCAGCCTCTGCTGTGGAACGAACAACGCCGCCCGGGTGGGCGGCGTGATGGGGTCATCATCGGTGGTTGTTCAGGCGGTCTTTTCCTGAATGGCGATCTTGTGACGTTTGATCTCAGCGGAGAGTCGGCTGACGCGCCGCGCCGCCTGCTTCTTGTGGATGACGCCCTTCTGGGCGGTGCGCTGGATGATGCTGACGGCCTGGCTGAACTGCGCTTCTGCGCGTTCGAGGTCGCCATCAGAGAGGGCGGACTGGATGCGCTTGATGCGGTTGCGCATCTGAGAGCGGTATTGACGGTTGCGCGCGCGACGCTTCTTGTTCTGGCGAATACGCTTGAGCGCGTCCTTATGGTTGGCCAAGGAGAACCCCTTTTCCGGTCAATCGGAAACTGTTTTTGCTGGTGCTTTGGCGCAGCGCTGAGCGCTCGCCGTATCGGAGCAGGATTATCGAAAATTGGCAACGGTGTCAAGAGCCGGTATCCTGAACCGATAGGAAGGGCCCTTCCCCGACCCGAACTGTGGAGCAGCTTGATGAATATCTGTGTGGTTGGTACCGGCTATGTCGGACTTGTCGTCGGTGTCTGTATGGCAGACCTCGGCTTTGACGTCACCTGCGTCGACAACAACGAAGACAAGATCGCGGCGCTCAACGATGGTCAGGTGCCCATCTATGAGCCCGGCCTTGAGCCCATCATGAACCGCAACGTCCGCGAAGGGCGTCTATCGTTCACCCTCGACGGCCCCTCAGCGGTCGCAGGCGCAGATGTCATCTATATCGCGGTCGGCACGCCCGGTCTGGAGGACGGCTCGGCCGACCTCTCCGGTGTCCTCGCGGTCAGCGAGCTCATCGGCAAGCACGCCACCAGAGACATCATCGCCATCATCAAGTCCACCGTCCCGGTCGGCACCTCGGATAGGGTCCGGGATCGCATCGGCCAGTTTATCCAGCACGATTTTGAGGTCGTCTCCAACCCGGAGTTTCTCAAAGAAGGGGCGGCCATCAAGGACTTCACCCACCCCGATCGGATCATCGTCGGCTGCCGGACGGAGAAGGCGCGCGAGACGATCCGTCGGCTGTACCAGGGCCTGGTCCGCACCGGCCGCCCCATCCACTTCATGGACAACCGTTCGGCCGAGCTGACGAAGTACGCCGCCAACGCGATGCTGGCGACCCGGATCTCGTTTATGAACGAGCTGAGCCAGCTGTGCGAGCGCGTCGGCGCCGACATCGAGGCGATCCGCCGGGGCGTGGGCTCGGACACCCGCATCGGTCCGCGGTTTCTGTTCGCGGGCGTCGGCTATGGCGGCTCCTGCTTTCCCAAAGATGTGGCCGCCCTCATCAAGACCGCTCAAGCCAATGATATCCAGCTGTCCATCTCGGAAGCCACCGTCGAAGCGAACCAGCGCCAGAAGGCCGTCCTCGCCCAGAAGGTGGTTCGGCACTTCGGCGCGGATCTGCGCGGCAAGACGTTCGCGGTCTGGGGGCTGGCGTTCAAGCCGCAGACCGACGACATGCGTGAGGCGCCCTCGGTGGTGATCATCAACGCCCTGCTCAAGCACGGCGCCGAAGTGGTCGCCTATGACCCGGAGGCCCGGGAGACCGCTCATGAGATCCTCGGCGACGCGATCACCTACGTGGAGCGGCCGATGGATGCGCTCGACGGCTGCGATGCGATGTTGTTGGTGACCGAATGGAGCGAGTTCCGCAACCCGCGCTGGAGCGCGGTCAAGGCGCGGATGCGGGGCGACGTCATCTTCGATGGGCGCAACATCTTCGACGCCGATCAGGTCCGCGAGCACGGGTTCACGTATTTCGGCATCGGTCGCCAGTAAGGGACACATCAGACGGGTGCTCCCTGTGCGTCGGCCGCTCTTCGGGGGGGCGGCGCGTTAAGGGGGGGTGGTGTTGTCGGAGTTGGACCTTCGGAGACTCGTCGCGCGGGCTCTCCAGGGATAGGTCTCTGCCCCGACTGCAAATCGTCCCTGCCTGGAGCATCCCGTGCCGCACGACATGGATCGGATCCGTAACTTCGCCATCATCGCTCACATCGATCATGGGAAATCGACGCTCGCGGACCGGCTGATGAGCGTCACCGGGACCCTGACCCGCCGCGAAGAGAAAGAACAGTACCTCGACAAGATGGACCTGGAGCGGGAGCGGGGCATCACCATCAAGGCCCAGACCGTCAAGCTTCGGTATACGGCGAAGGATGGGGAGGAGTACATCCTCAACCTGATCGATACGCCTGGACACGTCGACTTCACCTATGAAGTGAGCCGCTCGCTGGCCGCCTGTGAGGGCGCCCTGCTCGTCGTCGATGCCACCCAGGGCGTCGAAGCCCAGACCCTCTCCAACGTCTACCTCGCCCTGGAGCAGGAGCTGGAGATCGTCCCGGTCATCAACAAGATCGACCTCCCCAGCGCCGACACCGACCGGGTCAAGGACGACATCGAAGAGACCATCGGGCTGGACACCGACAACGCGGTGCACTGCTCGGCGAAGACCGGTGTGGGCGTCGACGACGTCCTGGAAGCGCTGGTCGAGTTCGTTCCGCCGCCGCAGGGTGATCCGGAGGGGCCGCTTCAGGCGCTGATCTTCGACTCCTGGTTCGACGCCTACGTCGGCGTCATCGTCCTGATCCGTGTGGTCAACGGTACTTTGCGGCTCAAAGACAAGATCAAGCTGATGAAGACGGGGGCGGCCTATGACGTCAACCGGCTGGGCCACTTCGGCCCCGAGATGAAGGACGACCAGAGCCTCTCCGCGGGTGAGGTCGGCTTCCTCATCTGCGGCATCAAAGAGCTGGCCGACGCCAAGGTGGGGGACACCATCACCCACCGCGACCGGCAGGCCGACCGCCCCCTCCCGGGCTTCGCAGACATCAAGCCGATGGTGTTCTCGGGCATTTACCCGGTCGAGAACGCCGATTTTGAGAACCTTCGGGCCGCCTTGGAGAAGCTGCAGCTCAACGACGCCGCCTTCTCGTTCGAGCCCGAGACCTCAGACGCGCTGGGGTTTGGCTTTCGGTGCGGCTACCTGGGGCTGTTGCATATGGAGGTCATCCAGGAGCGGCTGGAGCGGGAATACGACCTCGACCTGATCAACACCTCGCCGTCGGTCGTGTATCGGGTGGTCACCAAGAAGGGCGACGAGATGCACATCCACTCGCCGAGCAAGCTTCCCGATGTCAGCGAGATCGAGACCATCAGCGAGCCGATCTCGAAGGTGACCATCCACGTCCCGCAGAAGTTCGTCGGCCCCGTGCTCAAGCTGTGCGAAGAGCGCCGCGGCACCCAGGTCGAGATGATCTACAGCAACAATCGGGTCCAGATTGTGTATGAGCTGCCCTATGCAGAGATCGTCTACGACTTTTTTGACAAGCTGAAGGGCAGCACCCGCGGCTACGCGTCGATGGACTATGAGATCGTCCGGTGGGTGCCTGGGGATCTGGTCAAGCTCGACATCCTGGTCAACGGCGACACCGTCGACGCCCTGTCGAACATCATCCACCGCAGCCAGTCGCAGTATAAGGGCCAGCTGCTGGCGCGAAAGCTCAAAGAGTACATTCCTCGCCAGATGTACCAGGTCGCCATCCAGGCCGCGATCGGCAGCAAGATCATCGCCCGGACCAACGTGCCGGCGATGCGCAAGGACGTCACCGCCAAGTGCTATGGCGGGGACATCTCTCGGAAACGCAAGCTTCTGGAAAAGCAGAAAGAAGGCAAGAAGCGGATGAAGGCGGTCGGCTCGGTCGAGATCCCCCAGAAGGCGTTTATGGCGGTCCTTCGCCTGGATGACTGACCGACGCTCCGGGGTCGCCCCGGCGTCACAAAAATGACGCTATCATGTGGGGACCTACACCGGAGGATGACGGATGAAACGCCGCCTGCTTGCCCTTTCTGTACTCTTCGCCTGCAACGGGGGGGGCGACGACCCTGCTCCGGGGACAGGCGGCGACGACGGCGCCGGCGCCGATCCCTATGATGTCGTCATCGGCCCCTATGACGTCGACATCCGGTGGACCGCCTATGGGATCCCCCATATCCTCGCCGAAGACTACGGCAGCATGGGCTATGGCTTCGGCTACGCCTTCGCCCGGGACCACGCCTGCGTCCTCGCCGACCAGATCGTGATGGTGCGCAGCGAGCGCAGCCAATACTTCGGCGACGGGTTCATCGATGAAGACTTCGGCTGGCTGGCCGTCGGCGTCCGCGCCGAGGCAGAGCAGGGCTGGTTCGATCTCAGCGAGGACATGCAGCGGTCGCTGGTCGGCTACGCCGCCGGATACAACCGCCTGCTCGAAGAAGGTGGCGCAGATCCGCGGTGCAACGGCGAGCCCTGGGTCCGTCCCATCGACCACATCGATCTGCTGTCGTACTACCTGGCGCTGGGTGGCGTGGGCTCCGCCAGTCCGCTGATCGAAGCGATCGGCAGCGGCCAGCCGCCGGCCTCCGCCCGACGCACCAGCAGCCAGGAACAACCCCCGATTCCCTCGGTGGAGATCTTTGAGGCGGTCAAGGCGCCAGAGCTGGGAAGCAACGGCTGGGCCATCGGCCGGGACCGCTCCGAGGGCGGCGGCGGGTTGCTGCTGTCGAACACCCACTTCCCCGCAGAGGGGGAGCGGAAGTGGCATGAAGCACACCTGACCATCCCCGGGACCCTCGACGTGTATGGGGCCTCGTTGATGGGGGTGGCCCTCATCAACATCGGCTTCAACCAGGACGTCGCCTGGACCCACACCGTCAGCAACGCGCCGCGGTTCACCACCGCCTTGTTGGAGCTTGATCCCGACGATCCGACCGCCTATATCTTCGACGGGCAGACGGAGCAGATGACCGCGACCGACTATACGATCGAGGTCTTGCAGGACGATGGCAGCGTAGAGACGGTGAGCCGGACGCTGTACAGCTCTCGGTGGGGGCCGGTGATCAACGCGCCGATCCTGGGCTGGCAGGAGAACCTCGCCGTCGCGTTTACCGACGCCAACGACTTCAACCTCGCCATGATCGAGACCTGGTTCGGGATGAACCATGCGACCAGCCTGGATGCGTTCAAGACCGCGCAGCGCGAGATCGGCGGGATCCCCTGGGTGCATACGATGGCGACGGACACGGCGGGCAACGCGTTCTATGTGGACAGCTCCTCTGTGCCGAACTGGACGCCCGAGATGGAGGCGCGCTACGACACCTGGCTCACCGAGCAGCCCCTCGCGGGCTTGTTCGCTGACCAGGGCGTCATCGTGGTCGATGGAACCGACCCGGGCTTCGAGTGGGCCGAAGAGCCCGGCGCCTGGAAGCCCGGTCTGGTCCCCTGGGACAAGATGCCCAAGCTCGATCGGACCGACTTCATCTTCAACGCCAACGACAACCACTGGCTGTCCAACACCGAAGCGCTCCTCGAAGGGTACCCAGCGCTGTATGGCGCCGAGCAGACCGCCCGGACGCCGCGGACCCGGATGAACGCACGGTACCTGTCTGAGGTCGGGGAGGGGACCGCGAGCGGCGCCGATGGGAAGTTCTCGCTCGATGAGGTGGAGGCCGCCGCCCTCGGGGGCCGCGCGATCCTCGCTGAGGAGCTGAAGGACGAAGCCTCGACCATCTGTGAGGCCGACAGCGACGTCGAAATCGACGGTGAGACCATCGACCTCACCGCCGCATGCGCCGCCCTCGCGGCCTGGGACGGCACAGCCAGCGTCGACCAACCCGGCGCCGCCCTGTGGCGGGAGATCCTGGGCTCGGGAGTGTTCACCTTCGACGACCTCAAGGATCAGGGCCTGCTCCACTCGACCGGGTTCGACCCCGCCGATCCGGTGAACACCCCGACCGGCCTCGACCCAGACGGCGGAATCCGGGAGGCGATGGGGCGGGCCGTCCTCAACCTGCGGGCCGCTGGCGCCGAACCAGGCGTCGTCCTCGGCGACATCCAGTTTATGCGGAAGGACGACGCCGACCTACCGGTCCCCGGCGGGCAGGACCTCGAAGGCGTCATCGCCATCGCCACCTACAGCGGCGGAAACGCCACCCTCCTCGACGTGGAACCCCGGGCGCCCGTCATCAACGGCACCACCGACCTCACCGAAGAAGGCTACCAGATAAACTACGGAAACTCCTTCGTCATGGTCGTCGAAATGAACGAGTCCGGCCCGAACGGACGCGCGATCATGACCTACAGCCAGTCCGACCACCCCACCTCGCCCCACTTCGACGATCAGACCGCCCTGTACGGGGAAGCCCGGCTGCGACCCATCCGGTTCACCGAAGAAGACATCGCCGCCGATACCATCGAGCAGCTCAACCTGACCCTCGACTGAACGCTCGCCAGCCGGCACCAACGGTGGACCGGGCTGCTCCGTCGAGGGGACCGGTCCACCGTGGGTCGCCCACGTCGCGCCGAGCGAGAGAGGCGGAATTCGAACGGGGAGGGCTTGAACGCCGAACAGGAACGATTATATTCATGATGTGACTGAGTGGTCACATCAGCGAAGGAGGCCGTGATGACGTGGCTGGAGATCATCAAAGAGGTTCGTGTCGCGATGAAGGACCCGGATCGCCTCGGAGACATCCCGGTCTTGAAGAGCGAGCTGAGCAGGGCCCGGGGAAATGCTGACACCGAAGCAAAGCTAGACCCGGTTCGCGGCTATCATCCTCGTCTTGACATCGACGCCCTCTCGGCGCTGCCGGACGGCACCTTCGGTCGGGAGTATGTGCGGTTTCTGAAGGCGAATCAGATCGATCCGCTGTACATCACCGACAACCTGCCCGCCGACATGATCGCCCGGAACGCGCTGAACGTTCGATACGGTGCGATTCATGACATGGTCCATGTCCTGCTGGGATTCGACACCAGCTGGGTGGGGGAAGTCGGCGTCTGGGCCTTCGTCGGGGCCCAGAACTACGGTGCTGCGTTCAATTTCGCGTCCTGGATGAGCCTGCTGATCGCCCCGTTTCGTGCGCCGTTTCGGCTGGGGGCCTGCTGGCGCGCGTTCTGGCGGGGGCGGGCAATGGGCGCGCGGGCAGACACGCTGATCGCTGTTCGCCTTGAAGAGATGATGGCGCTTCCGCTGGACGACGTCCGGAAACAGCTGAACGTCGTCGGGGGGACGGCGGGCTACCTTCCGCATCGCCCTCAGGCTGCGCCGGCGTGAACCTGCCATCGCAAGGATATTCGACCAGCAAAGCGGGAAACAGACGGCTTTGAGCCTGTGAAGGCTCGTTGGGAGGTGTGTGATACACGGTACCAGGAAGCTCTAAGTAGCCCCTGAGCCTCAGGGGCTTCTTAACTCGCGTAAGAACAGCCTGTTTTCGGGCACCGATGAGCGGGTTGCGCGGCTGTGCGCGATGCTGGGTGGGTGCAGACCTGTCGGCTGCTGGAGCTCGACCCCTACGAATACCTCGTCTGGGTCCTGCCCAAACTTGTCGTTCACCCGGATAATCGCGGTCGAAAGATCGCCGATCTGACGCCCGCCGCCTACCAACGCATCAAAGCCGATCCCGAGGGATTCAGCTGACGACGATGGAGCCAGGGCGGAACAAACCATGCTGAAGGCATAGCCGACGGCCACGCATTCGTGCGACCCGCCTTGCCGGACTGATTACCGCCAAGCGGTACGGCTTCGCATTCGATCAGGTGAACGACGACACCATCCTGCTGACGAAGGAGTTGGCCAAATGAGCTACGCAGATCCAGCTTGGCGAGCGGAGAAGATCGGCTGGAGGTTTCGCCGGTCGGGACAAGATGGGGAGGCAACCCGCGTGTTCGACGCCTTCTCGCCGGAGGTTCAGACACGTCTCACCGGCCTCGCGGAACTGAGGCGGGACGAAGTGCCCGCCGTGGCGACATACCGCGACGAAAGTGTGTGGATGCTCGTGACGAGCGACCGGGTCATCTGGCCGGAAGAAGGTAGTGTGGCGTCCATGCCGTTGACCGAGGTGAAAGATGCCACGGTGCTTCCGAGGGATCTCCTGGCGGCTGGCGGTAAGGGGAAGGTCGAGAAGGTCACCCTTGTCACGCTCAACGACCGACAGGTGCCAGTTCGGGTCGAAGCCGGTCGGCCGCTGTCGGGCGTGTGGAACGCGATGAAGATGGTCGCGAATTGGAACAGAAGTCCACCCGCATAGATGGCGGAGTCTTGACTCGACCGACCTGACCCACTCGACGACCCGCTCGGTCCCGTCGGGGGCCGGGCCGCCAGGGGCCGGGTCGGTCGTCGGCCCCGATGAGGAAGCTGTGATCGAAGCCACCCACACTCTCGAAGACGAGTTCCGGACCCCCGACAGGGTCCGGGCTCACGTCGTGGACACCATCGTCACCCAGGGGCTCGACCTGGTCGAAGACCTCCAAGCCCAAGGCACCCCCTCCGAGATCTTCGAAGACGTCCTCCTCGACCTTCACGCATCCAGCGGAGATCACCCCTCCTTCGAGTCCTGGTGCCATCAGGACCTCTCCCTGGCTCTCGGCTCCGTCCGAGCCGACCTCCAGCCCACCCTGTGGGCCTGGAAGCAGCTCGTGGGCTCGGTCCGCGAGGACCCGCCTGTCTGACCGGCGACCTCACCCTCGTTCCCACCAGGCCCTGCACGCAGAGGCCGATGGCCACCAGACGGTCCCGACCTTCCCGAGCCTGCCAGGCTGCTCTTCTGGAGCTTGCTGACGGACCCGAGCGTAAGCAGTCCATATAGCAGGGGCGACGGGTCGTGGTGACCTTGTGAAGTAGGATGCGGAGGTATTCGATGTATAGCAGCCGCAAGAAGATCCACGATGAAGTCGAAGCCCAGGGCTTACTGGGCCAGTTTTAGGCGTACCGGGTAACGTTCCGGTCGATCTCTGGTGAGATTGACAACGGATGGGTGTTTTTCGCACGGCTTGCAGCGCCGATTCTCTTCTGAATCCGTTGGTCGCGACCTCGATTACTCGTGGCTGGGTGGATCTGCTCTACAGAAACGCGTACCCGTTCTCAGAGCTGTGCGACTAACCATAGCGATTCGACATCAAAAATCCGCTGTAAATCTGAATTATTATTTACTCAGGCGACACCGGTTTGACGGATCTGCTGCCGTAAGGCCCGCAGCTTGTGGCGATACCGCGCCGCGCGTCCGATCGATGAACGGTACACCGGGCGGCGCACCTGCGCGTAACTGGCGGTGGCGACGACGCTGGTGGAGCGGTGAAAATCCAGACAGTCGGGGTTCCACCGCTCGCCGACGAATGCCAGGATCTCCCTCAGCTTCGCCTCGGGGTCTGAGACCAGATCGGCGTAGCGGACGGTGTGGATGGGCAACACATCCTGCTCAGCCCAGTGATGCATCAGCCGCAGGTGGGCCCGATGCACAGCGGCGATGCCGTCGAGCGATGCGGTGTAGGCCATGGCTGGCCCGAACCGCTGCCGGAAGCAGGACAGCGCGACATCTTCGACGTCTCGGGTGATGTAGAGCACCCGAGCGTTGGGAAACAGCTGTCGGATGAGCCCCAGGTGGTAGAAGTTGTGGGGCATCTTGTCGACGAATCGGCCTGTCACGCCGATCTGGCTGCGGAGCGCGGTGGCGACTTCGGCGGCCTGGTGACTGGAGATCGCTGGCCCGCCGAGGAGCTGAGCGGCCCGGGGGATGCCGGTGTGTTCGCCAATGCCGGTGAGGTTGGGGTGAGCGTCGAGCATCCGCTCAAGCAGGCTGGTCCCTGATCGAGGCATGCCGACGATAAAGATCGGCGGCGGGCCCTGGATGGGGGCGCAGGGGGCCTTCTTGGTCCAGACGGTGCAGATCTGGTCGACCATCAGGTCATGCTGATCGGCATCGAATCGGGCATGGAGCAGGTTGTTGGCGGTCTCCCATGCATCCCAGGCGCCGTCGACGTCGTTCATTTTGTCGAGCAGGTCGCCGAGCAGGTGCAAGAGGACGCGCCGCTGGTGGTTGGGTCGTTGGCTGTGAAGCGCGTTTCGCACCGGGGCGAGCGCGTGCTGGGGAGTTCCGCGTCGCAGCTGCGCGCGCCCCCATGCTTCCAGGGCCGTGATGGGCGGCTTCGGCTGCGCCACCAGCGGCTTGGCGAGGGTGATCGCCCGTTCGAGTTCCCCCATACGCTCGGCGATCAGGGCCATCCCCGCCCGGGCTTCGGGAGCGTTGTTCATCCGCTGGTAGTGCCAGGTGGCTTCTCGCAGCTCGCCCTGTTCGATGAGCCGCGCGGCCAGCCGCTGCCGTGCGAGGCGGTTGTCCGGCTGGAGGGTGAGGGCCGCGCGGAAGGCCTCGACCGCGCCTGGCCCATCACCGATCCGCTCTCGGGTCACCCCCAACATGATCTGAGCGCGCGGGTCGTCGGGACACAGCCGGGTCCGCGATCGCCATGCGCGGAGCGCGACGTCGAGCTGACCGGTCTGTAAAGCGGCGAGGCCGAGATAGCGCAGCCCGAGGGTGTCGGAGGGGTGCCGCCTGAGGGCCTCCTGGAGGATGGGGACGGCCTCTTGGGAGCGGCCCTGCTCGACGGCGAGGACCCCGCGGTGCAGGTCGACCCATGCGTCACCGGCGGCGGCGTCGAGGTGTGGGCCAGCGTCGTCGAGGTGGCCCTGCTTGAGGAGCGCGACGCCGAGGGGGCCGCGGATGCGAGGGGTGCCTGGGGCGAGCCGGAGGGCTTGTTGGAGCGAGGCGACGGCTTCGTCGATGAGTCCGGACTCCAGGGAGGCGAGTCCTTTGAGGTGCCATGCGGTGGGCGATCGCGGTTCACAGGCGCATGCGCGGGTGGCCTGTTCGAGCGCCACCCGCCATCGGCCCGCTTTCATCGCATCGAGGGTCATCTCAGTGGGAGAGGTCATAGGTGGTCATCGGTCGCCGCGGATCGAAATGTAGTTTCGCCGGTGTCCTTTGGTGGTGCGAATCGTTCGACGGGATCGGAGGTTTGGGTGCGAAAAGGAGTTCGCACCCATTGGGCTAAGTGGCTGAAATCACTTGGGGCGACTCCTGGTGTGGCTTTTGCAATGGAGGTCAACGGACACGCAGGGAGATGTGAATGCCCAGAGTGGAGCGACTGCGGACGACGCACACGGTGACAACAGAAGACGGGTGGGAGCTGGTGGTGTACCGGGATCGCCCCCGTCGGCTGAGCACATCGGTACCGGTCCTGCTGCTTCATGGCCTGGCCAGCACCAGCGAGTGCTGGTATGGCGGCCGGGGCGGCGGCATCGGGACGTCGCTGGCCCATGCGGGCCGGGACGTCTGGGCGGTCGAGCTTCGGGGCGGGCCGGACAGCCAGCCCCCCGGGCGCCGGCGTGCCTGGCGGATGTCAGAGAAGCTGCATCTTGACGTGCCCGCGGTGATCGACTTCGTGCGCGAGCAGACCGGCGAAGATCAGATCGACGCGGTCGGGCACAGCATGGGGGGCATCCTCCTGACCTTACACACGCTGACCCGTCAGCGGAGCGCCATCCGACGTCTGGTGACGATCGGGTCTCCGCTGACGTTGGAGCAGCGCATACTGCCGCGACTGCTGCGCAGCCGCTTCGGCGAGGGCGTCGCAAGGGCGCTCGGCCGGGTGCCCTTGCGGGCGCTCAGCTCGCAGTTCTCGGCGGTCTTACCGGCTCGGCTCCTGCCGACGCATTTCGAACCTGCCCTCGCAGAGCGGACGACGGTCCGAGGCGTCTACGCTCGGCAGGTGGCGGATGTGTTCGGACAGGAGCTATCCGAGCTGGTGAGATGGATCGCAGATCA
>JBCBLB010000784.1:0-4190 GCA_038520555.1 Myxococcota bacterium
AAAGCCTGCTCTACCGTGGCCTGTCTCTATCAGGCATCTTCGTCCTCGTCGGACTCGCTGCCCTCATCTCGGTCAACCGGAGGGGCATCCAGTGGCGCCCGGTGATCTGGGGGTTGGGCCTGCAGTTCGCCCTCGGGCTGCTGCTGCTCAACCCCTTCATCAAAGAAGTCTTCTCCCTGGCTGTCAACGACGGCGTCGCCCAGCTGCTGTACTTCTCTGACCAAGGGGCCGAGTTCGTCTTCGGCACCCAACTCCCCCACACCGTCGGCGATGGCGCCGGCGGGGAGATCGTGGTCGGCGGCGGCAAAATCTCGCCGCCGGTGCGGAACATCGCCTTCGTGGTCCTGCCGACGATCATCTTCTTCTCCAGCCTGATGAGCGTGCTGTACCACCTCGGCGTCATGCAGCGGCTGGTCCTGGTCATCGCCTGGGTCATGCAGCGGACCATGCGCACCTCTGGAGCAGAGAGCCTGTCCGCTGCCGCGAACATCTTCGTCGGGCAGACCGAAGCGCCCCTGGTCGTCAAGCCCTACATCAACGAGATGACCCGCTCAGAGCTTCATGCCATCATGACCGGCGGATTCGCCACCGTCGCCGGCGGGGTGCTCGCCGCCTATGTGCAGTTTCTCAAGACCTCGATCCCGGACATCGCCGGCCACCTCGTCGTCGCCAGCATCCTCTCTGCCCCCGCCGCCCTGGCCATCTCCAAGATCATCTACCCAGAGGACGGGACGCCGGTCACCTCGACCTCGCTGAACATGACCGACGAGAAGACGGCCCGGAACGTCCTGGAAGCCGCGGCGAACGGCGCGGTCGAGGGCGTCCGGCTGGCCATCAACGTCGCAGCCATGCTCATCGCGTTCATCGCCCTGATTAAGATGGTCGACTGGACGCTCGGGCTTGTCCCCATCGCGTTCTGTGAGTCGGGCGTCGCCTTCGGCTACCCGGACACCTGTGAGCCCCTGTCCCTGACGAAGATCCTGGGGTGGGTGTTCGCCCCGCTCGCCTTCGCCATGGGGGTTCCCTGGAGCGAGGCGGGCATCGTCGGGACCTTGCTCGGAGAGAAGCTGGTACTCACGGAGTTCGTCGCATACCTGCACCTCGGCCAGATCCTCACCGATACCCCGGAGGTGCTCTCTCAGCGGTCCGCCATCATCGCCAGCTACGCCCTCTGCGGGTTCGCCAACTTCGCCAGCATCGGCATCCAGCTGGGCGGCATCGGTGGCATCGCCCCCAACCGGATGGGCGATCTGTCCGAGATGGGCATCCGCGCCATGATCGGCGGCTCGCTCGCCGCCTTCATGACCGCGACCGTCGCTGGCGTGCTGCTGACCTGAGCGGCTACCACCCCCTGCCGCGGGATGCGTCGTCCAACATCCGGTCCATCATGAAGAAGTCGAGGATGGTCCCGATCATGAACAGGCCGCCGGTGCATAGCCAGAGCAGCCCCGAGACCCAGCGCCCCATATACATGCGGTGCAGGCCAGACAGGCCCATGAAGCTGGCCAGCCACAAGATGTAGGCCACACCGGTCTCTTTGCGCTTTACGATCGCAGTGCTCATCGCTGTCCCCAGGAGGGTTCACCGCGGTTACGCGGCCCCCTCTGGGAGTATTGCGCCGCGAGCATCTACACCGTCCGCCATCTCATGGAGCCAGGCCGCCCGCGCGATCGTTGGGGATCGGCATGGCATCATACTGCCCCTGCAACATGACCGGGCTCATCGTGTTGCCGATCATCGCGCCAGGAACCCGACCCCACTGCGCGGACTGATTCTGCATGAAGATCTGATTGCCCCACACCGGACTCAGACCCATCCCGATAAACCCACGCGGGATGACGCGTCGCGTCATCCGCCGAGAAGCCTGCTGCTCCGCGATGACGATGGCCCCATGGTTCGTGATCCACTCATCTGCATGGGCTTCGGAGCCTGGAGCGGCGAGAAGGAAAAGGGTGAACAGCCAGGTCGTCATCGCGAAACCTCCGAAAGAGAGTGAGTATGGTTTGTGGGTTGAGGAGATGGGGTGATGTAATCATCGTATCCCAGTGAATGAAACCCACAAGAAACCGAGCTGATGATATTAAAGATATTTACGGCGCAATAGCGGTGGTGGCGGTCACTTTTGGGATAGACATACGAAAATTTATTCGTGTTTCTTAATACGCGAATAAAAAAGCGTTAGCAGTCAGGCGTTTCACCCACCGCGGAGCGCATGTGCTGTCCAGCTTCGGCCAGACCCTGGCCCAACCCATGCTTTTGTTCTTCACTCTCGGCTTCTTCGCGGCGATTCTGCGCATCCCTCTCAAGCTTCCGCCGCCGATCAAAGAAGCGTTGACGTTGTATCTGCTGCTGGCCATTGGATGGCACGGCGGTGAAGAGATCGCGCGTCTGGAGTGGGACCGGCTCACCGTTGAGTTTGGTTTCCTCGGCGTTGGATTCGTGACCAATCTCCTCATCGGCGGTCTCAGCTACCTCATCCTGCGTCACCTCGTGAAGCTCGATCGGCTCAACGCCTCCGCGGTGGCGGGTCACTACGGTTCGGATTCTGCGGGCACCTTCGTGACGGCGCTCGGAGTCCTGAGCGCCGCGCACATCGCGTCTTCGCCGACGATGCCGGTGATGCTTGCGGTGATGGAGATCCCGGGCTGTGTCATCGCGTTGTGGCTGGTCTCCCGTCTTCGGCGCGATTCGCCCCGCGAAGGTGAGGCAGCCCCCAGCAGCCGCGCGGTCTGGGGTGAGATTCTCGGTAACCCTGGTTTGTATCTTCTGTTTGGTGGCATCGTGATGGGGACCATCGCCAGCGTCGCCAATCCCAGCGCCACCGAACGCGTCGATCTGTTGTTCGTCGATCTGTTCCAGCCATTGTTGTGTCTCTTCCTGCTGGACCTTGGCGTCAGCGCGGCCTCTCGGCTGCGCGATCTTCGTGGGGCTGGGCCGCGGTTCATCGCCTTCGGTCTTCTCGCCCCGAACCTGTTCGCTGGTCTGGGGATCCTGGTCGCCCACAGCTGGTCGATGAGCATCGGCGTCCCGATGGATCTGGGGACGTATGTTCTGTTCGCGGTGCTGTGCGGCTCGGCGTCGTATATCGCGCTGCCCGCCCTACAGCGGATGGCGTTCCCCGACGCCAGCCCGACCCTTCCGCTGGCTGCATCGCTGGGGCTGACGTTTACCTACAACGTGACGCTCGGGATTCCGCTGTATATGTGGCTCTCCCAGCGCCTGCTCGCGACGCTCCCGGTGGCCTGAGCCGGGGTGTCTTCGGTGACATGGGATCTGCGCTGCGGATCTCGTCACAGCAGGGGAGGGGATGCTAAACAAGAGGGCTATGTCTGGCCCGCGAATTGAATCGTATCAGCATCACCACCCGGTCATCGATGAGGCCGCCTGGATCCACCCTGACGCTGTCATCATCGGGCAGGTGGTCCTCGCTGCCGGGGTCAACGTCTGGCCTGGCGTTATCCTCCGCGGCGACCAGGGCGGCATCTTCATCGGCGAAGAGACCAACCTCCAGGACGGCACCATCGCCCACGCCACCGGCGGCATGAGCGAGACCCACATCGGCCGCCGTGTCACAGTGGGCCACCGGGTCATCCTCCACGGCTGCGTGGTCGAGGACGAGTGCCTCATCGGGATGGGCGCGATCGTGATGGACAACGCCCGGGTCGGGGAGCACTCGATCATCGGGGCGGGGGCGGTGGTCACGGTCGGTCGTCCGATCCCACCGCGCTCGATGGTGGTGGGGGTGCCCGCGCGGGTGGTGCGCCAGATCACCGATGAAGAAGTGGACAGGCTTATCCACCATGGTCACCAGGAGTACACGCGGCTGATGCAGGACTATCGGGGCGGGGGGTAGCGGTGCGCATCCGCAAACTGGAGATTCAAGGTTTCAAGTCCTTCGCGGACCGGTCCTCGTTCCACTTCGGTGCGGGCATCTCGGGCATCGTCGGCTCCAACGGCTGTGGCAAGAGCAACGTCGTCGACGCGGTGAAGTGGTGTCTGGGCGAGCAGTCGGCCAAGAGCCTTCGGGGCAAGGCGATGGGCGACGTCATCTTCAACGGCACCCAGAACCGCCCGGCGCTGGGCCTCGCGGAGGTGTCGCTGCTGTTCTCAGCCGATGATGAGCCCTTTCCCGGCGAGTACTCTCGCTATGAAGAGGTTCAGATCACCCGCCGGCTGTTCCGCGATGGGAC
>JBCBLB010000224.1:0-13027 GCA_038520555.1 Myxococcota bacterium
ACGGACCGTGGGGTCGGTGTCCCCGGTGGCGAAGCCGCCGGACAGCCCGAGCCGGATCTTGTCGATGTTCATCCCGACGTCGATCATGCCGCCGAAGGCGAGGACCTGCGCGTCGTCGATGTCTTCGCTGAGGGCGCCGCCACCGAATTGCCCGGCGAACTCCGCCTCGATGTTGAGGGGGCCGGCCGCGGCGTCGGCCCAGATGTCTACGGTGGTCAGGGTGAACCGGGTCTCTTCATCGCGGTCATTGGTGCGGCGGTGGAGGCCATAAACCCCGACGCTGGCCTGCTCGGTGGCGTAGAGGATCGAGCCGGTGACGCCGAAGACGTCATCGGCTTCATTGACGAACTGCTCGGCGTTGGTCTCCAGGCCGCCCATGATGTAGATCTGGTCGGCCCGGGTGGTGAACTGGATGCGGTCGACGGTGTCGCCGAACTCCTGCCAGGGCTGGTTGCCGGCGTTCCAGACCATCCCGGCGCCCCACTCGAAGGGCATCCGTCCAAACCGAAGCTGCCCGTAGGGGGTCTGAACTTCGCCCCAGACCCGGGTGGCCCGGAGGTTGGTGAGGGTGCTGGCGCCGTCTTCGGTGGTCGGCGGCTGCACGCCCGGCGAGAGCACCACCGGCGGCGTGTCGTCGGGGCTGGGGTCGTTGTCATCGCGCAAGATCGGCTCATCGCCCCACAGGACATAGGGCAGGATATCGATCTGGGTGAACAGGGCGACCTTGTCAGAGAGCAAAAAGCCGGGCTGGAGGCGCAGCCGGTGGTCGATGAGCAGCGCCGAACCTTCGGCGTTCTCGTTGGCCTGGGTATCGGCGAGCGACAAGGAGTTAAAGAACTGGCCGCGGGCGCGGTAGTGTCCTTCAAAGACCAATTCTGCAGCGTTCGCACCAAGGGGCGCGGCGAGCGCCCCCATCATCAGTAGTCGTCTCAACGTCCAGCCTCATCTATCCGGTCGGACCCCATGCCGGGGTCCGGTTGAATAGCTCGACCCCTCGCCCGGCGCCAACCTTCCCCCTCTCATCCACAATTGTCACCGCTTGACGTCGTCGAAAACCGGTGGCACGGTGTGTCGACATGCTGGCCGCTCTCAAGATCCTCTGGCGAAGCTGGAAGCGCCTGACCCACGGCATCAACCGCGCCATCGCCGCGGTGTTGATGACGGTGACCTATGTCATCGCGCTGGGACCGGTTGCCCTGTATTTTCGCCTGACCGGCCAGCAGCTCACCGACCGCGGCCCGGGGGACATCAACCGCCCCTCTCACTGGAAGCCGCCAGCACCCGACAACGACGACATTCGACGCGCCCAGCGGCCCTGGTGACGCCCGTCGGTTCAGATCACCGTATAGATAAACGGAAGAACCGGAGAGCCTTCGGCGAACAGAATGAAGGCGGCCATCAACGCCAACACGATCACGATCGGGGTCATCCACCACGCCTTATTGTGGACGATAAAGTCCGCAAATTCGCGAACCAGCCCCCGTCGTTCATTCGGGATTGGAGAGTTGGGATCGGTCATCACGCCCCTCGTCGTGTCTGCGTCTTCTCCATCAACAATAGCAGGCTGCGAAGCTGGAGCCGAGCGGTCAACCACCGAATCATCGTGTTCGGTGTGGGGCCTGCTCCCAGCCTGGCCTGCGCGGCGCACCGCCGCGGTTCATCCGCATCTCGCCGTCCCCGGAGCGCCCGGAGCATTCCCCGCGCCCCCGACACATCCAACACCCCCGATGAAGACAAAATCACCGGCAACGCATCGATCGGTCCTTCTCCGCCTCGAAGTTGATTTCCCTCACCCACCGCGATGATCAGCGGTTGGTGGGGTCGGGCCTGTACACACAGCGGGCCCTGGGGCGGTCGCGCGACGTCGGCCAGGGCGGCGACCTGATGGTGCAGTCGGCGCCGCGCGGTGTTCAGCCGCAGCCGCTTTCGCTCGGCGATCAGTCGGTGGCGGGCGCGGAGCAGCAGACCGCTCATCGCCCCCTGGAGCAGCCGCCCCGCCGAGCGCGCGTCCGGGGGCGGGGCGTCCTGCCAGTCGACGGCGAGCGCACACACCGACCCTTCGACCGCGCCCATCTGCTCGGCGAGCTGGCCCACCGCGGCCAGATCTTCGGTGGGGGCGCCGGCGGGTGCGAAGCGGTCGAGCCACACCATCCGGGGGCCGTCCGGCGTCACACACACATGGTCGGCGAGGTCCGCGCCCAGCCACGTCCCCTGGTCGTGGAGGACGGCGAGGCCGTTGAGCGCAGCGACAATGGCCGCGAGCTGGGCGTGCGAATCGAGGGGGGCCGCGTCGAGGATGAGCGGGCCGGGCAGGGCGAGCCGAAGGTGAGGGGTGGCGCTGTCGCCGCGCCAGGTCGGGTAGCAGAGGGCCTCATGATGGGGGCCCATGGCTGCGCGCGCGAGCCGCCGGAGCATGACCGGGTCGGCGCGCCAGGCGGGACGAAGGCATCGGATCAGCAGCCGCTCCCCGGTGCGGACCGACCACCCGAGCCACACGGTGCTGATCGGGTCTGCCCACAGCAGCCGGGTGCATCGGGCGTCGTCGATGAGCGGCGGGAGCGCGCCGTGGGCCCGTTCCAGCCGGCGCCACTGGAGCAGCGCCGCATCATCACCGCGTTCTTCGGCCGCGCGCCGGGCCTGGATGCAGGCCTCGAGGTCAGGCAGGGACATCACCCCCGAACCTTAACCCCGACCCAGCCTTCGCTTCACCCTCTCCGAGACCATCTCTCCGACCTCCCGCACTTCTTCGACGCCCAGCACGGCCGCGGCGGCCACATAGACCGCCGCGCCGATGATTCCATACAGCGCGCCGTCCACCACGATCTGGACCGGCGGGAGGGCGAGGCGGGCGAGGTAGCCGGCCAGCAACCCGATGAGCACGGCTGGCACCGTCCGCGCGAAGTAGCCGACATAGCCGTCGGCGGTCGACTGGAAGTCCCTTCTCAGGAATACGATGAGGGCGATCACATAGACCGAGATCATCGCCGCTGAGGTCAGGGACAGGGCATAGATCCCGCCCCACTGTCGGGCGAGGATGTAGATGGGGTACCCGAGCACGGTCACCGTCGTCCCGATGAGGGTCGGCAGCCAGGTCTTCCCTTGGGCATAGAACCCCCGCGAGACGATGAGCTGGGCGGCCCAGGCCCACAGCCCGATGCTGAGGATGGCCATGCTGATGCCCACCTCGGTCGGCTGGCCTGCGAGCAGGCGGTGGCCGTAGATGACCCGTGCGATCTCCGGGCCGGCGGCGCTCATCCCCACCTGGGCGCCAAAGCAGAGCACCAGCATCCGCCGCACCGAGCGAGAGACCAGGACATAGGCCCCTTCCCGGTCGCCTTGTCCGATCAGTCGGGTCAGCGTCGGGTAGGCGGCGGCCCCCGCGGCGAACCCGAAGATGCCCATCGGGACGCGCATCAGCGTCTTCCCCATCATCAGCGTCGCCGCGCTTCCTTCCGCGAGGAAGCTGGCCTGCTGCTTGAGGAACATGTCATCCAGGACGATGATGGAGACCCCCAGCATGACAGGGAGCGAGCGGATAAAGTAGGCGCGAAAGCTGGGGTTGGAGAACTTGAGCCGTGGCCGCCACCGCAAGCCATGGCGGAGGGCGCCGATGAACGGCAGCCCGAACGCGCCCAGGATGCTCCCGGCGAGCACCCCCCAGGCGAACCCCTCTGCACCCATCGTCGGCCCGAGGATGAGCCCGCCGAGGATGATCCCCGTCGTATAAACCAGCCCGGACATTGCGGGGAGGGCATGCTGATCGCGGGCCTGCAGCGTCGCGCTGATCAGCCCGCCGATCATATGGAACAGGGTCGCCGGCAGCATAATGCGCACCAGCCGGTTGAGCTCTTCGAGCTGATCGGGGCCAAAGCCGGGGGCGATGATGGTCTGGTTGATGAGCGGCGTCAGCCACCATGCGCACGGGATGAAGACCGCGAGCACCACGGTGAGGAAGACGCTGATGTCGCTGAAGGTCTGCCATGCGCCGTCTTCATCATCGCGGGCGATGTGATCGTTGAAGATCTGGATGAAGACCAGAGACAGCGCGCTGCCGGCGAGCAGGTAGGTCAAAAAGTCCGGCAGGGTGAACGCGGTGGTGTAGATGTCGAAGGCTTCCCCACCGCCGAGGATCCGGCCGAGGACGCCGTCTTTGATCAGGCCGATGAAGCGCGACAGCAGGATCGAGCTTCCCCAGATCAAGGACGCGATCAGGACCGTCGAGCGTCCTTTGGCCATCACTCCTCCGCCGGGCGACCTGACTGTTCTATTGTCGCTGGCGGTCGGGTGCCGGTCCTGCGGGGATTATTTTGAGTAGCTGAGCCCGAAGTTGATGCCCCCACCTGGCGCGGCGGTGCGGGTCCAGATCATCTGGCTGTAGCCCAGCTCCGCGGCGACCCCGCCCGCGATCATCAACGCCACGCCAGCGTTGGCCTGGATAAACTGCTGCGAGACGGTGTCGGTCTCGAAGTTGTTGATGCCGTTGAGGGAGACGAACGCCCACCCCATGTCCCGGTCCCCGATCCGCGGGCTGTAGCCGAGCTGGGCCATCCAGGGGATCCCGTCGAGGTACTCCCGGTCGGGCATGTTGGAGTCTCCGAGCCACCACTCGGTCCGATGTCGGTAGCCGACCTCACCGGCGAACCAGCCGCGAACGTTGCCGAGCGACCAGCCCGAGCCCAAAGCAAGGAGCGCAGTCACATCGACCTGTCCGTCGCCGATGGCTGGGAACCGCTGGGCGGCGTCGCCGTACTGGTTGAGGTCGGCGTTGTCATAGAGCGGAAACTTCCCAAGCACCTGGAACGACGCCGGGATCTTGCCGAACGTGTCGCCGACTTCGAAGCCCGCGTTCAGATCGCCCCCCCAGCGGTTGATGTAGGCGGTATCGCCGATGATGTTTCGGGAGCCAACAAACGGGGCGTTGAAGACCACCTGGGTCTTCGGGGCGACGCCGACTTCACCGTAGAGATGATGGGTGTGGCCGACGTACTGGGTCCCTTCGACCACCGCGCCGTCGGGCTGGACGAAGGTGTCTGCGTCGAACCGCGAATACCCACCCTTGACATAGGCCTGCCCCAGCTCGCGCACCCACGGCCCCGCCTGGGCATCGCGGGCAGAGAACCCGATGAATACTGCCATCAACCCTACAACTGATCGCATCTCCGCGCTCCTTCTACTCCGCTATCGGCAAGGCATATGCCAGAGACGGAGGGACGGATACATCCGCTCATAAAAAAAGAGGGCCGGGCCTCCTAACGGGGGCGAGCGTTGGGGGGGGGATACGCACGCTCGCCCGGAACCATAGGACGTCCCGGCCAAAACCGAAATCTCAGATCGATGATGGGATCAGGGTTGACCCTGACCCCACCGCCACGAACAAACAGGTCCGGCGCGTCAATCGCGTCGGTGTGTCATTCCGGGAACGGCGCGCCGTCGCAGAAGGGATTGCCGTTTTCATCACGCTTGACGTCTTCGAGGAACGGGTACGCCCAGAAGTCCTCGCGCAGATCGTCGACCTTGAAGTCGCCCTTGACCAGCAGCCGAGAGTTAGATTCGATGCCCTGGTAGAAGATCTGGTACTCGCCTTCGACGCTGCCGCCCTCCTCAAACGAGGAGCTGTTCCGGATCTTGACCCACGAAGAGTGCAGCTCCATCCAGCCGTCGAAGCCCGAGGTGGAGATGTCGATCTCACGCCAGCGGTTGTCTTCGATCTTGTGTTCGAAGGTGTAGCCTTCGGTCTGGGCGCCGATAACATCGCTCATCTCGGTGCTCCAGGCGTCCGCATACCCGAGCATGTCGTTGACGAAGGCGTCATACCGGCCGAGATCCGGGTTCTCGCGGTTGGCCACGCCGAGGAAGTGCGGGCCGTTGGCGAGCAACGGCTCACGGGAGCCGTCTTCATAGTCGTCGAAGTGGTCATAGTCGCCGAACGACACCGGGACCGTCGAGAACTCTTCCGGACCGAACTTGGCCTCGCCGAAGCCGGACATATAGTCGGGGACCAAGAACCAGAAGCTGTCTGCATCGCCGCCTGGGTTGATCTGGAACGAGTTGGCGTTGAGGTAGTAGATCGTGTAATCGTCTTCGTCGGTGCTCCACTCTTCCAGCCAGCTCGCGTCGTCGAACCGGACGATCTCAGCCTCACCGTTCTCATTGGAGATGCAGGTGACCGGCTGGAAGTCCGGGTCGATGGAGAAGTGGAAGCGGAAGTCTTCCCGGTTGTCCATCTGCATATGGACCGTGAGCTGAAAGTCGCCTTCGCCGTTGATGTAGGCCTCAGAGCGATAATCGTCATACTCACCGTCCATCCGATAGACACCGTCTTCGGTGATGAACGTGTGATAATAGATGTCGTTGAAGGGCTGGCAGGCGGCCACGAGGGCGTCATCGTCGCAGCTGTCATCGTTGGGGTTGCAATCCCCCCCGATATATTCGGCGGCGCCCCGGATCGAGTTTCCAGGTCCGATATAGCCGTCGGCGAACCCGTCCCGATCGCGATCCCAACCACGGCCGCTGCACTCAATGGCGGTGGCCTGCTCGGCGAACATGTCATCAAACTCGCCTTCTGCGACGGCGGGCGAGGAGTTGGCTGCGAGCCATGTGAACCAGTGAGCGTTGACTTCCGCGTCCTGCGGGGCGCAACCGGTGAGGAGTGCGAACAACGCGATCGTTGTCATGTCGACTCAACCTTTTTTGCGAGGGAGATTCAGGGTTGTATACGGTATCGCGCTCCGGGGGTCAACCCCCCTGTGCGATCCCCAGGGCCATGGTCGACCCAGACTGCGTCGACACTGGAGTGTCATCGCGCCGTCATTTGTAAACGCCGATGGGACCTGCGCGCCCGATCAGGGCGCGGTCCCGATCGGGCTGTGCGCCAACTCGCCGGCCACGTTGGGCAGCAACAGCTCGACCACGCCGTCTCCATTCAGATCCGCCAACGTGCCCGCCCCGAGCAGCGCGTCGCCGCGCCACATCCCGAGCGGCGGCGTCACCCCGCCATCGACGCCTTTGTACAGATACGCCCGCCCGCCTGTCAGATCGCTGGCCAGCACCTCGACGATGCCGTCTCTGTCGGCGTCCACCAGGCGCATCACGCCGCCGCCGCCCAGGTTCTGTGAGACGCCCCAGCCGTTGACGGTCAGCGCCCCTTCGGTGAACACCAGCTGTTCGGCCTCTCCGTCCCCGTCGAGGTCCCCACCGGCGACGTCACAGCCGTCATCGGCGCAGCCGAACACCGTCCCCTGCGCCAGGGCCACGGCGTTGATGGTGCCCAGGCTTCCGGAGCTGACCTGTTGGAGGTCGCGGCGGTGCAGGGTCCACTCGCCCCCGCCGCTGGAGATGACCACGCCGCGCTGTCCGTCACTGAGGGTCCCACAGGCGAGGAGGTCGCCGTCGACGCTCGCTGCGTTTCGGACCAGCAGCTCGCCTTGCACCGCGTTGAGCCGGCGGAGCACCCGCTGGCTGTTCTCCAGGCTGAGGCTGTATAGATCGTTGGCGCACCGCTTCAGCGCGATGGGCTGTCCGTCGATGTCGGTCGCATCTGAACGGGTCAGGCGGGTCTCGCCGTCGACGATGCTGGTTTCCCACAGCACCAGCTCGCGGATGCCGCCCTCCTCTGCGAAGCCGATGATGTCGTCCAGTCCATCCTCACCGGCGTCGATGGCGACGACGTCGCCGATGAGATTGAGCGAGAAGGTGCGCCAGATGGCGCTGCCCAGCCGCCAGTCGTCGCACTGCGGATCGTCCAGATCGGTGTTCCCGTCGGCGTCGTTGTCCTCACCGTCGTTGCAGTTTCCGAACCCCGGCGCCGACAGCCCGCCTTCGCTGACCGAGCCGCGGTGGACCAGGGGCGCCTCGTTGAAGACGACCACATCGAGGAACGGATCGCCGTCCATGTCGCCGACCGCGATCGGGCCGCTGGTGCCGATGTCGGAGAAGCTCTGCGAGATGAAGCCGTCGGTGGTGGGGTCATAGCGGACGAGCTGAAGCGACTGGTCCGACAGGGCGAGCAGATCGTCGATGCCGTTGTCTTCCAGATCTGCGACGTCCAGATGGTATCGGGCGACCTCAGGCTCATACTTGGTGGGCACCCCGTCCAGGGTGTAGAAGACCAGCTCCTGGCTGGAGGCGTCGCGGGACCCCTGGACGATGAGTTCAGGGCGTCCGTCCCCGTTGAGGTCCTTCATCGGCAACAGGTCGCTGTCCGCGGTGAACCGTGCGGTGGTGTTTCCGATCAACGCGGGGCGACCGCCGATCCAGCCATCATCTTCGCTGTAGATGTACCGACGGACCACATCGCCGGTGCGCAGGACGGAGATGTCGGGCTGTCCGTCCTGATCTTCGTCCTCAGCGGTGATGCTGTCGATGGAGGAGTCGACGTCGAGGGGTTCATCGGCGACGAACGCCCAGGCGCCGACGGCCCGCAGCAGCTCGACGCGGCCGGTCTGGTCGCCGTCATCAACGCCGACGATGATGTCGGTGAGCTGGTCGCTGTCCACATCGGCGACGCCCAGGCCGGTGACGATGCCATCAGACACCGTCCAGCCGGCGCCCCAGGCGTAGCCGCCCATCGGTGCACCGCGGAGCAGAAAGACCGAACCCGCGGTCCACAGCGCCAGATCGAGGACGCCGTCGTCGTCGATGTGTGCGCTCCACATCCCGGCGATGGGCTCCATGAAGCGGCCGGTGGGCCATGCGGTCGACCCCGGGGTCGCCGGCTGCCACCACAGGGTGTCTCCGCCGGCGAACACGGCGCCGGCGGTGCCAGCGGCTGCGCGCTCTGGCGTGGGGGCGTTGAGCGGATACGCCGATCCGGAGATCGCCTGGATGGCGGGCAGCGGCGCGTTGAGCCCCCAGCTCTGCGCCGGCTCTCCGCCGCTGGGGGTCAGGCTGAACGCTTCGGGGCGGCTCAGCTCGACCTCAGCGGTTCCATATCCGAACCCATCCACGACGAGCTCGGTGCTGACAAGCTGCGCAGTGGGCGCCGCGATCGAGACCGTCATCGTTGAGGACAGCGGCTCGGCGAGCAGATAGGCGTTGACCTGTCGGACCGGTACAGAGACGATCCCGTCGCCATCGGTGATGCCCACGGTGGGGACCGCCTGCGCGCTGATCTGCGCGTCCCGATCGGTCACGGCGACCAGCCGGCTGACGTTTGAGGCGCCGTCTTCTCCGCATCCGGTCAGCAACAAGACGACAAGCGTGGCGCGCATCGCACTCTCCTAAAAGAAATTGACGTTGAGGGCGGTGAATCCGTCCCCGATCAGGTTCACCGCGGTCAGGACACCGTCCTGACGTTCATGGATGAGGAGCTGGCCCTGCGCCGTGAGCGCCAAAAAGGCGTCTGCGCGGTCATCATACGCGCAGCCGATGACCGTCCCGCCCACATCGAGGGTGACCACCACCTCAGGGCTCCCCCCCTCAAGCAACCGGATCGTGCCGTCGGCATCGCAGAAGCCGAACGCTCCGCCCGGGCCGATGAACCCCCCACCGGACAGGTCTTCGGCGTCGTCGACGAAGTCGTTCTCGACTTCGCTGATAATGTTGGTGGAGAAGTTGATCTCATGGAGGACCGTCTCACTCGAGGAGCGGACCTCAACGATATAGAGGAGCGCGCCATCGGCCGTGACAAACAGGTCGCGGAGGGTCCCCTGGAAGATGTTGTCTGGGACCGCCTGGCTGGGGTCGTCGTCGATGCTCGCCTGCAGGAAGAGGTTGTCCCGGCTGATGATCACGGTACCGGCGACCGAGTCGCTCATATCGACGGCGGTGACGCCGGTGGGCAGGGCCCGGCTGACCACGTCGGTGGCCGTGGGGCCGAAGATGAACAGCTGCTGGTCGGCGAGGAGCAGCCGCTCGATGTCGGCCAGAAACGCGATCGGCCCACCGACCGAGCCGAGCCCGGAGGTGTCGAAGGCGACGGTCAGGTCGGGGTTGATGGCGAGCGCCTGCCACCGATCCGCGTCGATGGCGTACAGGACGATGCCCGTATTGAGGTCCGGGAGCTCGTCCAGCCCGTCATCGCCGCAGGCGTCGAAGTCTTCGCACGTCTCATCGATCGCGCCGTCGTCGAGCAGGTAGCAACCGCTCCACAACGTCACCCACATTCCGAACGCAGCGACCTGCACAGTCCCCTCCGAGGGAGAGTAGTCTACCGTCAAATCATCGTACGCGGCGACGTCTCCGCCAGCCGAGCCACACCATCGGAGCGAGCAGCGCAGCCCGGCCGCCGCCAAAAGCCATGCAGCCATCGCCGATCTGGTCTGGATCGGGCAGCCGCGCCCGTCCGATCTCCGTGATCCTGGGGGCGCTCCATGTCGTCCCCGCTTCGGGGCGCGCCGCCCAGCCGACCACCCGCGCCCCCGCCTCTGTGGGGCTCAAGGACGGATCGGCGCTCATCACCAGCGCGATCGCCGCTGCCACCGCCGGCGTCGACGCCGAAGTGCCGAAGAACCCTGTCGGCCCGTAGACCGTCGAGCTCAGCCCGTTGGGCCCCATCACATCTGGCTTCAGGACGCGGTTTTCCGGGTCTCCCTCTGAAGAGAACGCCTCCGCCGGGGCGGACAGATACGCCGTCGCCCGGACCGCACCCACCGTCATCACTGCCGGATGGGCCCCGGGATCGGTGATCGAGTTTTCGGTGATCGGCTCCCGGATCTCTGCGCCGCGGGCGTGGACGTCGAAGCGGACCGCTGGCACGCCCCCGGCGTGCCGGACGCGGAGGTAGTGGGTTCCCGCGGTCTCTGCATGGGCGCTGATGCGCTCGTTGGGCGAGCAGCCGTCGTCGTCTCCATCCTGTGGATCGGCGCTCCAACCCACCACGTCGCCTTCGGCGTTGGTCACGAAGCCGTCCAGGTCGGTGTCTCCACAGCGGCCATACTGGTCCCAGCTCAAATAGATCTGACTGCGTCCCCGGTTGAGCTCAACCGGCAGCCCCCGCTCATCCAAAACGAAGTCGTGAAAGCCGTCACGGTCGTCATCTTTGAAGTCGGTTCGGTAGTGCTGATCCGCATAGTTGCCCGCCGAGGTCACCATCAGGATCCCAGCGTCGGCGAGGGTGTCCATCAACCGGCTGACAGGTCCGGTGCCATCGTAGAAGCTCTGGTTGAAGAACGACAGCGACATCGCGATGATGTCGATCTCTTCGTCGATGGCCCAGCGGACCGCGTTCTCCAACGTCGTCCGCCCGGACAGCCGGACCAGGTGCAGCTCGACCCCGGGTGCGATGTCCCGGATCACCTCTGCACAGGCGACCCCATGGGCGCCCCGCTCGAACGAGAAGGTGGGCCGCAGGGTGTCGATGGGCAGCTGACAGGACCGATGGGTGAAGCAGTCATGGGTCTGGACCGGGCCCAGCTCAGCCTCATCGAGGTCTGCGCCGAACCACTGGACATCGAACACCGCGACCTTGACGCCGCTGCCGTCGTGGCCGGCGGCGTGCCAGGGGCGGATGTTCATCGCATCCAGCGCCTCCCAGGCGACGACGTCCCCCCAGGCATCGACGGCAGGCTCGGCGTCGATCTCCGCCAGCGACTCGATCTGAAAGGCGGTGCCGTCTGATGGCGGCGCCGACAGGACGCTGCCCGTCGCGCTGTGGGTCAACGCGTCGGGATGGTCGGGCACATTGACCCGGTACAACGTCGGCAGCTCCTGGGCAGCAGCGACAGACAACAGCGGCAGAACACTCAACACGTCGACGACCTCATAGAGACGTTAACCTGTCGGGTGTTGACCACCGCTTGAGGAAATCCATGAACGCCGCCTACCCCTACCGCCTCCGCCTCGAACATGAGGGATGGGCTGGACTGAAGCTCGATCGGCCCGGCCGCCGGATCCGCATCGATCCGGCACTCCCGGTTGAGAGCGATGACATCGTGATCCTCACCGCGCCCTACCCCGAGCGCCTTCGGGAGATCCGGAAGGCCGCGGTGACCCCGGACATCGTCGCTTCGGCGGACCTGCTCACCGCCCTCAACGGGGTCGTCACCCACAAGCCGCACCCCGGCTCGACAGCGCTCGACGGCGTCACCATCGAGCTGTTTCCCTACGCGCCGCCACCCATCACCGCGACCGATCTGCTCAGCAAGGCTCAGGGCGCGTTCACCCGGCCGGTTCGGACCCTCACCCGGGTGCTCGATCGGATCCGAGAGCCCGAAGCGGAGCCCCAGATCCTGTTTTTGACCTTCCCCGATGAGTCCCGGCTGGTTCATCTGAACCTGTCGCTTCACCAGGACACCGATGAGCCGTGGCTACGCGCCGTCCAGCAGCGGTCGGCGGGCGCGGAGTGGCTGCTGGTGGATGTGCCCTATGGGGAGTCCGATGCTGTCCTGAAGCACCTCGCGGGCTTCGATGTGCAGCGGATCATCTTCACCGACTTCACCGCGGAGATCCGGCGCGAGCTGGGGCGGCCGCCCCAGCTGCTGACGCCGACGGTCGATCAGGCGGTCGCTCAGGGAATGGAAGGGTACGTCTGCGTCTCTCAGGCAAGCTTCCGCTTCGAGTGAGCGTCGGCGCACCAGGGCAGGAGAGACTCGCTGAAATCTCCTTGTGACAACGGGGGATTTTCTCATCTACAGGCAGCAGGAAGCCCGCCGGTGATCTATATGTGAACTGAACCCTGATTCTGAAGGCTTCGAGGACGTCAAGCGATGTATACCTTCTCATCTCTGCTCGCGGTGGTCGGTCTGACGAGCTGCACGCTGTCGCGCCTTGAGCCGTCTCCCTGCACATCAGACGCGAGCTGCCAGAGCGCGTTCGGGGTGGCGTACCGTTGCCGCGACGACGGCTTCTGCGCCGCAGACAGCGGGGAATGTGCCACCAACGCGGACTGTGCGATCGGATACGGGCAGGGCGCCGTCTGCAGCGACGCCGGGATTTGCCAGGGCGCGACATTGCTGGAGACGTGTTCGTTGTGGCCAGACACGCTCTCTTTCCCGATCCTCCCCGAAGAGACCCTCCTCGTCGGGACCATCTTTGATCATAGCCTGGACACCCACGTCGCGCGCTTCCAGTCTGCCCAGCTCGCCCTCAG
>JBCBLB010000666.1:0-5311 GCA_038520555.1 Myxococcota bacterium
GGTGTGGAGTCAGAGAGCGCCTGCAGGATGTGATCGTCGTCAGGTGCCTGCTGGACGCGTTCGTTGTACCGCTGGCGGCCGTGTCCGCTGATGAGCACACACCCGTCAAAGAGCGCCATCTCCAAGGTGTCTGCCATCGATCAGCCCCCTGTGGTGTCGGTGGGTTCATGATCGAGGGGCACGACGCGACCGCTGGGTAGGCGACGCAGGAGGACGGGATTGTGAACGTAGCGGCCACCAAGCACGATCACCGGCCAGGGAAACGCGTTCTTCTCCGCAAAGCGCTGCAAGCGCATGTGAAGGGCCTGACGGGTAACCCCCAGCGCTGCAGCCATCTCGGCGACGGTGGATTGTCCGCGGCGTAAGCGGTCGTAGAGCGCGGGCAGGTTGGATCGGGGGGTCATGCGTGCCCCACCGGATGAAGCATGTCCAGCAGCCATCTCAGCAGGCTGTCCAGAGCCTCAGCGTCGTCTGTGTGCAGGTAGACCCGTCGGATGTGCATGTAGGCGTGAAGGGTCATCCCGCCTCCTCTGGGCATTGGTAGGCGGGGATTGATTCACCGATATACCCATGAGCGCGACGCCATCGAAGCCGCTGGACAAGCTCCCTTCCGCTTACGATCCGAACCCCCAGGCGCCGGGCCTTGTCCATCATGCGGACCCCCAAGAGATCAAAGTGCTCTTTCGGGGTTCCGCGGTGCTGGATCCAGTCTGCCTTCAGGCCCAGGTCCTGCGCGAGCTGGAGCAGCTCCGCGGTGCTGTCTGCCATCAGGTGACAGGACCTGACCCGACGGCCGTAGAGCGTGGCGCCGTAGTTGCCGGGGCCATCCATCCAGGCGCTCATGGCGTCTCCCCCGACGTCGACGGATCATCGCCATGCAGCAGCCAGTCAGCGCTCACATTCAGCGCCCACGTCAGGTTCTCCAGCACGTCCCCGTCTGTCGGCGCTGGCGTCATCCCGCGCTCCATGGCGCTGATATCGCTCACGCTGAGCGTGGTCGCGTTGGCCAGATTCATGAGGGTAAGGCCAAGCTCCCGACGGGCTTGGCTCAAGCGACGACCGGGCCCACGCTCAGCTTCAGGAAAGCGCGGTCGGTTGACGATGGCGTCGGTCTGTAGCTGGGCCACCTGGCGTTCCAGCGCATCCAGGCGCTCGGCTGTCGTTGGGCTCGCCTTCTGTTCGCTGTCGTCTGGGATCGTCGTGGCTTCTTGCAGCGCGACCCAGTCAGCGCAGACATAGCGGATCGCGCCTACGATCAGGTGGCGGTCGACGCTCGGATAGCTGTCGCACACTGCCTCCAGGTCACCGCCGCAGAAGACAAAATGCTCGACGATGGCCTCGACCAGGATGGGGCGGCCCTTCAGGCGGGGCACGCCGTGGCGGATCTCGATGGCGGGATGGTCGGGTGGCTCGACAATGCGGGCCATCGCCTGGGCCTGCTCAAAAGTGGGCTTGGTCTGGGTGGGATCCATGGTGGGACTCCTGGGCGGGTGATGGGGTGGGATCGGGGCGAGACTGGACGGGGATGCGAACGCGACCTCCGCTCAGGCGGGCGATGTGCTGAGCTGCCCAGATAGGGCCGTGCTGATGCGCCTGGTCAGCGGCCCAGCGCAGGCGCGCAGCCTCTTCGGTGGGGCCAAACCGCTCCTCTGGAGAGGGCTGGTCGTAGAAGGGCGATCGAGGATCGGCGTCGCGCTCATCGAGGCGGTGCCGGGTGCCGGTGATGAACAGGGTGGCCGGGACACGTCCTCGCGGTCGCGCGCACCGATCGAGGATGGCCAGGTAGTCGGGTGGGGTGTCGCTGTTGGGACGCGGTCTGCCCGCCTCGACTGCCCGGGGGCAGTCGCAGCGCACCCGGCGATGGACGATCTCGTCAATGTTGTTGCCGAGCCTGCCCATCGCGTTGATGTCGATCGGGTGTCGGTGCTGGATCGCGTGTCGCCATCCGCTGTGGCCGCAGGCGTCGCAGCCCTTGGCGCTGACACGGCGCTCCGCCGGGATAAGGGCGCGGGCCGCGTCGACGTGCTGACGGATCAGGGGGATCGGCGGCCACCACATGGCGTTCTCGCCGTCCTGAAGATGGGCGTTGATGGCCGACTTCAGCTCCAGGGGTCGGACGTCCTTGAACGCGGTGACCCACTCGTTGAGGAGCGTGGGTCGGTCGATCTTCGGCGCGTTCTTCAGGCCATAGGCGAACAACCGGTTCAGGATGTCCGTGCAGACGTTCATGCCCGCCACAGCGCCCCCTCGCCGTGAATGGCCTCATAGCGGGCGATGGCGGCCTCTTCCTCTTCTTCGGAGACGTCGTCGTCGAGCGATAGGCCAAGGCGACCGTAGAGCTTGGCCAGGTGGGCGTTGGTCTCCGCGATCGGATCCCCACCGCGGGGCGGCATTCGGATGACGTTGTCGCCGGTGTCGGGCTGAGCGACGGGGGCCAGGGCACAGTCGAGGTAGTCGGCGAAATTGCCAGGGCGGAGCAGCGTAGACGGGCCGTAGTTGTGATCGCGGAGATAGCGGGCCCGAGGGTCGTTGCTCGTCTGCCACCACGACCACACCGCTTTCAGGTCGTCTGGGGAGTGCTCTTTGAGCCGAGCGACGAGCTGGCGCCGGATCGGTTTCAGGGTGCGCTTCCGGTACGGCTGGCCCCTCGCCTTCAGTCCATCGCAGCGGATCGCTTCCAGGTCCGTCCAGACCTCAGCCGGGGTTGGCTTTCGGGTGGTGTCGGTATCGGTGTCTGGGGGTTGCTCTGGAAGAGACAGCTCTGGGAACAGCTCAGGAGCCGTTGGCCCCCTGGGGGGCTTAGGGGGGATCTGATCCTGTTCCCTGATCTTGTTCTCTGGTTCTGTTCTCTGGTTCTGTTCGTCCGCACACTGTGCGGGGGTGGGGTGCACGCTGTGCGGGGGTCCCCCGTCCAGTTTGCGGGGGTGGGGTGCACGCTGTGCGGGGGTGCACGCTGTGCGGGGGTCGATCTGTTGTGCCTCCAGGGCTGCCCAGTCGATGCGGTAGCGACTCGCCCATCCAGGCCGACGCTCGACAGACAGGATCTTCAGATCCTCCAGGGCGGCGATCTGTTTCTGGACGTGACGCTCACTGCGGCTGGTGAGGACCTGGAGGCGCTTGATGCTTGGCCAGCAGACCTCACCGGCTCCCAGGTGCTCCAGCAGGGCGCACAGCAGCAGCTTCTGATCGGCGGTCAGAGTGGTCTGCATGATCGAGCGCAAGCGGAGATACATCGGGACGGTCGGTGGGGCGCTCATCGCTCACCCCCGACGGCACGGTATTCCAGGATCCGCGGCCTGCTGGGGTCGTCCAACCAGTGCGTGGTGCCCTGCCGCTTCTCCAGCGCGCCGCCGCGGCACAGGAGCTGCAGGTCCTGGCTGATGGCCAAGCCCGAGACATCCCAGAGATCATGGAAGTGGGCGATGATCTGTCGGGACGTGACCCAGCCGCCCCAGTCGCGGATCTGGGCGAGCATGGCGGCGCGGCACTCCCTGGTGAGCTGGGCGGTGCGCTTCGTCATCGCTCACCCCCAACCGCCAGCTCGGCGCGTCGCTCGACGTAGCGCGCCGCCCGATGCCCAGGCAGCGTCGTACGTGGGTGGATGAGGTAGCCGTTGGTCACGTCCTCGACCCGGAACCACACGTGCAGGTGATCGGGCGTCGACTCGTGGCTGATGCGGATGGTGATGCCGTCGACTTCGACGGTCTCGTGATAAATGGCCATCAATCGATCCGGGTAAAGGGGTGGGATGAGGCGCAGTGGGAGTCGCGGCGGATCTGTGGAGGGACCGGCGGGCCCGGTGGTGCTGCGGCGCCCCGCGCAGCTCGGGAAGGGTGTGGATGGAGGGCTACGCGTCAGGGGGTTCGGAGAGCGGGAGCTGGACACTGGTGACGTCGAAGGTGCCGACTCCAACGTAGATGTCCTCGCCAAGCAGGACGCGAAGGTGCTTCACCGCATCGGCGAGGGCCTGGCGCTCGACCTGGGGCTGACGGGGGGCGGTCAGCGTGAACCGTGGCCCGTTATCGGTCAGCTCAACGCTCACCAGGATCTCCAGCTCATAGCTGCACAGGCCGAGGATCTTGCCATCGTTGACCACCTTGACGCCGTCGTAGATGGGCACGATCGCGGTCAGGGTCTCGGGGATCTTCGCTTCCAGCGCCCGCTTGTTGGTCTGCCCAGACAGCGTGATGGCGCCGTGGCCGTTCATGCGCTGCTCGAAGCCCGACTCTGTCTTGACGTTGAGGACCTGAAGGTTGCTTCTAAGCAGTGCGGCCTGGGTGGGACCCTCGCCCAATGCGGGCAGCGTGTCCGGAATGGACCGCATCAGGGTGTGCAGCTGCTTCACCGTCAACGACTTGTTGAAGTGTGCCTTCCAGACCGCCCAATCCGGGTGATCGGGAAGCTCACAGGACACTGTGGGCGCGAGCGGATCGAAGGCGTCGAAGCAGGCCACCGCTTGCCTGACGTCAACGACGACGTCCACCAGCTCTCTGTGAACCTTCGCTTGCGTGAGGCCATGGTGGCGACAGGGGCGGCGATGAGACCGATCATTGATGTACTTGGCGAAGTCGGCCAGATCGCGGAAGACATGGCTGGGCTTCAGACTCTCGGGACCGTCCTCGTTTGTGACACTGAACCCCTTCGGAACCATGATGGTGGTGCTGATGCCGTTCGGGTTTTCGGCTTGCTGGATGGTCGGAGTGGGTGTGAGGAAGTCGCGCAGGGCGACGAAGAAATTAGATGCATCCATGGATCAATGCTCCTGGGGAGTGTTGGGGAGGAAGAGGTTGGGCTGCCCGGTTTCATCGGGCTGCGGGATGTACAGCTCGCCTTTCTTCTCGTCGTAGACGGCGGCGTGACTGACCTCACGGCAAGCCGGCGCCTTGCTGGTCACGCCGTAGCTGAGGTGATGGGCGCGGGTGTCCAGGCCGTACTCGATCGTGATCTTGAGGTTGATCTCGCCCTTGACCATCCCGCTCTTGTGGCTGACGTCAGGATGGTGAATGCGGGCGAGGACCTGGGCCAGCTCGTCGAGGAATCGACGCTGGGTCTCTGGCGGCAGCGTGTCGAGACGCAGCGAGTGGTGTGGAAGGTGAATGCTCACGGTTGTCCTCCAGGGATGGATGAGGTGCGCCAGCTCCAGCCGGGCTGGCAGGTCGTGGGGCCGTCGTGTTCGCGGTCCCACCAGATGGCGGCGTAGGCAGCGCTGTCAGTGCCGCCGCCGGTGAATGAAGGACGCTCGGCGAGCATCCAGATGTGACGGGCCGGGTGCTCCGCCCAGAACGGGATCCGGCGTTTGCTTTCGACGAAC
>JBCBLB010000100.1:0-18886 GCA_038520555.1 Myxococcota bacterium
CGCGACCGACTGGGATCGTGCGCGCATCGAAGCGCCGAAGACGAAGTAGCGGATCGGGGATCGGGGTATACCCGTTGACGATGTCTTCCCAACTCATCCTGTTTGACGTCGACGGAACCCAGCCGGCCGCGCGCGACGCGAACACGAACATCGTGTCATTGCGGGTCAGGGTGCCGTCGACGTCAAACAGGATGAGTTGGGAAGACATCGTCAACGGGTATACCCCGATCCCCGATCCGCTACTTCGTCTTCGGCGCTTCGATGCGCGCACGATCCCAGTCGGTCGCGTCCCATGTGATCGTCTCACGACCGCTGGTGCAGGTGGCCTGCTGCATGTTCCGGGTCATCATGTTGGCCATCATCATGCTGGCCATGTCCATCCCCGGCTGCGCCATGTTGCCGCCGTTCTTGAGCTGAAGCTCACCGCCGGCTGCGGTGCAGATGGCGACCAGTTGTTTTTTGTCTCCTGCCGCTGCGGCAGCACGCCAGGCGGTCTGGGCGCTCTCCTGCGCAGTGGGTTGACGAGCTGTGGGTTGACGAGCCGCGGGTTGACGGGCTGCGGGTTGACGAGCCGCGGGTTCTTCTGCTGTCGCGACTTGAACGAACAGGGCGATCATGGTGAGCATGGGTTCCTCCGTTATCCGAGGATCGTATTGAGACCGTCGGTGTGTTGGACGTCAAACTCTCACAACACATGTCAAATGGAGCGGTCTCACCAGATACAGTACCTGTGTAGGGGTCGGGTGCACGCCTTGTGGATGGGGATCTCAGTATGCCGCCGCTTTCCGCTGGCCGCCGATTTGGAAGTTATATCCTCCATCATCGCCTGGGTCAGGGTGGAATGGCTGAGGTCTGGTCGGCAGAGCATCAGCTGCTGAGGGTCAAGGTCGCGCTGAAGATCCTGTTCCGCGGGATGCCGATCCTTCATACGCGCCTGCTCCGTGAGGGCCGTGCTCAGGCCGCGATGGATCACCCCAACATCCTCCCCGTCCGTGATGTGATCGATATCGACGGCTCGCCTGGTCTGGTGTTGCCGTTGATCGAGGGGCCCTCGCTCGGCGAGCTGCTCGTCCGATACCGCCCGGACGAAGCCGAAGCGCTCGCCCTGTTTCACGACATCGTCAGCGGCGTCCAGCACGCGCATGAACATGGCCTCGTCCATCGCGATCTCAAGCCGGGGAACGTCCTGATGGATCTTCGCCGGGGCCGTGTCGTTCCCCGCATCAGCGACTTCGGCATGGTGAAAGATACCGCCGGCCCTGCCACGACGCGGGCCGGCGTCGCGATGGGGACCCTGCAATACGCCGCGCCAGAGCAGCTCCTCGACGCGGCCAGCGCCGATCATCGCGCCGATCTGTTCTCGCTTGGGGTGCTGCTGGTCGAGCTGCTGACCGGTCGACTGCCGTTCTTCGGCGACTCCCTGAAGACACAACTCAGCGCCCTTTCGCGCGGACCGGACCTTCAGGGCGTGCCGGCGGTGTGGGTTCCGTTGTGTGAGGCCCTCCTCCAGACCGCGCCCGAACATCGGCCCCAAAGCTGTGGTCAAATCCTTGAGGGGCTCGCCCGTCATCGCGTCCCCGCCACACTCGATCCGCTGGGTGAGGCCAGCCGCCTCGGGCAGGCGGTTCGCTTCGGCACTCCTCAGCCGCAGCCTGGACAGACCTTGCTGCCGCAGGGCACTACAGACGCCGGCGCGCTCCCCGAGACCTGGGCGGCATCCCTCACCGCCGATGGGCGGCACAACCTTCCCTCCGCGCTCGACACCTTTGTGGGGCGTACAGACGATCTGCGCCGCCTGGACGTGTTGCTGGAGCGCGCGCGGCTGGTCACCGTCCTGGGCACCGGCGGCATCGGCAAGACGCGCATGGTCCTGGAGTACGCGCGCCAGCACCGCGGCCGATACCCCGGCGGAGTCTACTTCTGCGATCTGCGCGAAGCAGACTCAGACGATGACCTTGCCTTTGTGGTCGCCCGGGCGCTCCAGCTCACGCGGAACCAAGATGACTTCTTCGGTCAGATCGGCCGTGCCCTGGAGGGCCGCGGCCGGTGCCTGGTGATCCTGGACAATTTCGAGCAGCTCGTGGGGCACGCAGCGATGATCGCACCGTGGGTCCAGCACGCAGCGGCATCCCGGTTTGTGGTCACCTCGCGGACGGTGCTCGGCGCCCATGGCGAGCAGATCCTGAACCTGGAGTCTCTCCGCGAAGCGGATGCGCTCGCGCTCTTCGAGCGACGCGCGCAGCAGGCGCGGCCCCGCTTCGCCCTCACGGCTGCCAACCGAGACGCCGTCACCACGCTCCTCGCGCAGCTGGATCACCTGCCTTTGGCCATTGAGCTCGCCGCCGCGCGCACCCGAATGATGTCCCCCCCCGCCATGCTCCGAAGGATGAGCGACCGCTTTCGGCTCCTGCGTGCCGGGCAGCGCGGACAGGTGACCCTGCGGGCCGTCATCGACGGCTCATGGGAGTTGTTGGCGGACTGGGAAAAAGCTGCGTTTATCCAATGCAGTATCTTTGAAGGCCGCTTCACCCTGGAGGCCGCCGAGGCCATCCTCGACCTGTCTGACTACACCGACGCGGACGGCGCGGTCCCCTGGCCCATCGACGCGCTCCAGTCGCTTCTCGACCGCTCCCTGCTCCGCGCGTTCCCGGAGAGCGCGTACAACGAGCCCCGGTTTGGGATGTTGCAGAGCCTCAACGCCTACGCGACGGAGAAACGCAACACCCTGCCCGCGGCCGTGGGCGACGACCTGGCCAGACGACACATCGCCTTCTATGAAGGGCTCGGCACGTTGGCCGCGCGGGAGACGTCATTCACCGAGCGGGGCCTCCGCCAATGGCGGGCCGCATCCGACAACATCGGCAACCTCGAAGTCGCCCTGCAGCGGGCGCAGGCGCTCGGCCTGCTCGACGCCGCCGCCCGCCTGCTCCTCGCTGTGCTGGAGATCCGCACCCATCACAGCCAGATCCCCGCCGCGTTGTTCACGCAGGCGGAATCCATCGCCGCGGCCCTCGGCAGAGATGGCCCCTCGCCGGTTCAGATCGATCTGTGGTGCACGATCAGCCAGATCCAGGTCCGCCGCGGCCGCTACGCCGAGGCCCGACCGCGCATCCTGGAGACCCTGACATCCACCCGCAGCCTCAACAACCGCGTCTTCGAAGTGATATGCCTGGGCGACCTGGGACACATCGATCGGAGCCAGGGGCGCCTCTCGGATGCACAGCAGCGGTTCGAAGACGCCCTGCAGATCGCACGCGCGATCGACTACTACAAGATGCAGTGCATGTGCCTGGTCAACCTGGGGATCGTGGCGCGGAACCAGGGACGCCCCGACCAGGCACGCACACACTATACGGCAGCCCTCGCGCTCGCGCGCTCGTTGAACCACCCTCGATTTGAAGCGGCGTGTTTGGGCAGCCTCGGCTATCTGCACTGGCTCGCCGGGCGCGTCCAGGAAGCCGAACAACACTGCACCACCGCGCTCGTCCTCTCCCGCCAGATCGGTGATCGGCAGAACGAGGGGATCTGGCTGGGCAACCTCGGCCACCTGCTCGCGGAGCAGGGACGCCTCGACGAGGCGACGGCGCGTGCGGAGGAGGCCCTGCAGATCGCCCGGGAGCTCGGCGATCGCCGATCCCAGACGTTGTGGTGGGGCAACCTTGCAGAGTTCGCCCTCAAGCGCAACGAACCGGATGCGGCGCTCGAACACCTCGACCGCGCCCTGCAGATCGCACGCGAGATCGATGACCACCGCCATGAAGGCATCTGGCTCCGCGTCCTCGGCGAAGTCCACGCCAGCCGCGGCGACTTCTCAGCCAGTGAGGCAGCGTTCCAGGAAGGAGCAGCCGTGCTCAGCGACGTCGGCGATCAGATGTCCCTGGGCGAGCTGCTCCATGCACACGCGCGCGCTGCGCTCCGCTCTGGCAAGCGCGATCAGGCGCGCATGGCGCTCCGCGACGCCACACAGATCGCGGAACAGATGAACCTGCCCACGACCGCGCGGCTTACACAGGACCTCGCCGCACTCCGCGAGGCGCTCGCCCGATATGGATGACCAGGCCGGGATCTACGAAGTGCGAAAGTGTGCGATCACCTGCGCATGATCAGAGCGCTCCCTGTCTGAGAAGTCGTCGACATGATCGTTGAGGACCGTCATATCCACGAAGGACGCGATCCGATCGGGGTTGAATGGGACGAATTCCTCTGAAACCAGGATGTGGTCCAGGGTCTCATAGCGGCGGTTGAAGATATGCGTATAGTAAACATCCCGATAGCTGCGCATCGCCTGTAGCTCGTAGGTGCTGTACATCAGGATGTCCCAGGCAGCCTCCTTCTTCGCACGCGCCGCCCGTCGCCATGGCTGATCGCCGGCGATGATCTGCGTCGTCACTGCGGTGACTCCGTCGTTGAGGTCGCCGATGACGACGACCGGGGTGTCGCTGCGGGTGAGGTCGTCGAGCAACAGACATCGCAACGCGGCGGCCTCTGCGGCGCGAACCAACAGGGCGCGGGCATAGCCCGCCGCCCGAATTCGTGGATCGTCCTTGTCTTCTCCGTCATTAAACAAAGGTCGCTTCGACTTCAGGTGGGCAACATAGACCTTTGTGAGGATTTCCCCAGGCAGCTCCAGCTCACAGGCGAGCACCGGTCGAGAGAACTGCTTGATGTCGAACGAGACCCCATCGGCGTCGAAGCACATCCCATCAGGGAAGTCCCAGACCGCCACCGGCGGGGTGCGAACCGGCAGGCGCGTCGCCAACCCCACCGCGATCGTGCTGCCGTCGGCCACGCCCTCTGGACGGGGGACAAAGACCTGCTCAGGCGAATACTGCCCGCTCCGGGCAGCTGCGTCCTGGAGGGCCTCCGCAGACCAGACCTCCTGAAACCCCAGGATATCGCACTTCATTCGCCGAATCTGTGCACCGACCCAGCCGACCTTCCGATCATAGGTGTTCTCTGTGTAGAGCCGGTTCTCATAGACCAGCGCCCCAGCAAGCTGAAGATTATAAAGGTTAAACGTTCCAATCGAAAACTTCGCCACCACGCCCCTCCAGTGATGAGGCCATTATGGGCCGTCGTGTAGCGGGGTTCAACCGGCGGCGAAGGCTTCGATCAGGCGCCGGCGCCGCAGAGGGCGTCTGCAACGTCCTGGACGACCTCCTCGGCCGACGCTGCGAGGTCTCCTGCGGAGACATCGACGTCCACTTCGTCGCCGAAGAACCCAAAGATGGCGATGACCCATTCGGCATCGGCACAGTCCGCCTCAGCGACCTCCCCGGCGTCACAGACCTCTTCGAGGGCAGCGCTCAGGTCAGACAGCTGCATGGTGACGCTGAAGTCGTCGGCCTCGATGCTGACCTCCTGATCACCGCAGGCCCCCCCGAAGACCAGCGAAGCGTCGACGCGGACCCGGGCCTCCTCGATGGGGACGATCATGAATGGGTAGTCGTCGGTGCCGTCGGCGGGTGAGACGATCAGGTCGAGGTCGATGATCATGGCGTCCACGGTGACCGATGCGCTGGCTTCGATGGTGCCAGAGGTCGGACAGAAGCATCCGGCCTCCCACAGCAGCGGATCCGCCTCCGTGCCGATCGCTACGGCACCCTCCGCAGGCTCATCGTTGAACTCGCCGCTCACGTTGACCTCGCCCCACAGCTGTACGCCGCTATCCAGGGCGAAGCCCGCGCGATAGTCCAGGCTGACCGCGTCGTTGAGAACCAGCTCGCCAGAGAACGCGCCCCCCCGCTCGCCGAGCTGAACGCGCATCGAGATCTCTCCGTCGAGGTCCTGGCCATTGACTTCGAAATCATCTGTAAAGGTCACCGTGGTGATCCCATCGGCGTGACCGAGGCGCACGTCGCCGGACCGATCATCGCAGCTGAAGTGGAAGACCAGCTCACCGTCCTCCAGGCTCAGGGCGAGGCAGCCATCCGGCGGCTCGGCGGCCATGTTGACCGCGTGGCCTTCGCTGTAGTCACGGGCTGCGTCGATGTCGATCACTGCTGCGATGGCGCCTGCAGCGGCCATGCTGGCGTCCATGGCGTTCAGCTCTGCGTCGGACACGAGCACCCCCGAAGCGACGACGCGTTCGCTGTACGAGACGTCTGCGTTGTGCTCCTCCGCGTCGTGGTCTTCAACATCGCTGGCGTTTTCTGCAGCGTTTTCTGCAGCGTTTTCTGCAGCGTTTTCTTCGGCGTTTTCTGCATCGCAGGCCGCGAGGATGAAGAACAGTGACGACAGTATGGTGGGCTTGTTCATGGATGACCTCCGTTGGGTGCCCTTGAAGTAGTCATCTGCATCCCCGATCTTTGCCTGACCCTGCCCGTGGCGCGCGGATATCTCCGCGGTTATCAGCGCCGCAGAGCATTCTGGCCAGTCCGATCAACGAAAACAACCAATGGAAGAAGCCATGCATACCTATGATCTTGTCGTCGGTGAGCAGTCGTGGGGCAAAAGCGAGAGCCCCGTCATCCCGCGCGTCGGGGATGTTCTCGTGTATACCGCAGACGTCCGCTTGAAGGTGAGCACCGTCGAGTTCCACTATACGGGGTCCGAGAAAGGCGACCTCCGCGCCGCAGACTTCGATCGAATCGTCGTCATCGCGGAGCGTGTCTGACCGATCTGGAAGGACATCGCCCGGAGAAATGAAACGCTGCCTTCCAGGCAGCGGATACCGCCGTTTCACTTCCTGATCAAAAATGCTGAATATTGGCCGATGTTGTTGCCAATATGTATGTTCCGTCTCTAAGCAGTCCTCCTGAACCCCTCCTCGCCCTCTGCGATGCGGCATGTGCGCTGGAGGGCGTGACCCAAGCCTGTCTGCACGCGCCGACGTATGGACAGGGGAAGGGATGGCAAGCGCCGCCTTCGGAATGGCACAGCGCAGAGCGCCTGCGCCTTCAGATCGCGGATTCGGTTCACCACCGTGTCCGCCAGGGGGACCGGATCGCGGTCTCCTGTGGGCCGAAGGCCATCTTATATGTGGTGATTGAAGACGATTGTTCAGAGCGAACGCTGCTCGGCCTGGACGCGTTGGGCCGCGCTGGGGCGGGGTTGCTGGAGCAGCCGACCCAGGTGGTGTTTCAAGATGGCGCGTTGGTCCATCTGCTCGAGCAGGTCATCGACTCCTACCCCTTCGGTGCCATCGTCGTCTTCGACACAGATCTCCGATACCAGTGGGTGGGCGGCAAAGACCTGGAGCGGGTGGGCCTCGACGCCCAGAAGATGAAAGGCCGCCTTATGGACGAGGTCTTCCCCGAGGCCGCGGATCAGATCCGCCCAGCCTATGTGGGGGCGCTCGCCGGTGAGGTGACCCAGCTTGAGGTGGCCTACGGCGATCAGTGGTACTTGACCCTCAACGGCCCGGTCCGGGAACCCGGCGGCCGGATCCTGGCGGGCATCACGGTGACCCAGAACATCACCGAGCTCCGGGAAGCCCGCGCGGCCCTGTCGCTGAGCGAACATATGCTGAACCTGGCGCAGGAGATCGGCAAAGCCGGCTCCTGGTCGCTCGACCTTCAGACACAGAAGATGACCTGGTCGACAGCCTGCGCGCGCCTTCACGGCTACACATCAGAGAACGCACCAAAAGACTTCGCGTCTTTCCGGGAGTCGTTGTCGGCGGAGGCGTTTGAGACGATCCGCTCGATGGTCGAGCAGGCGCGTCACAGTGACGCGCCCGTCCAAATCGAATTCCAGATCGAGGTGGATGGCTGTCGCCGGTGGTTGCAGAGTCGTTGCCATCGCATCTCAAATGAGAACCAAGAACACCCTGTGCTCGTCGGCATGAACACTGACATTACGGCGACGAAGCGGGTCGCGCAGGAGCTTCAGACCGCGAAGGAGCGGGCCGAGTCCGGTGAGCGAGCGAAGACCCGCTTTCTGGCCACCATGAGCCATGAGATGCGGACGCCGCTGCACGGCATCCTGGGCAGCGCCTCGCTGCTGCTCACCAAGGACCACCCTCCTGACGATCGGGAGAGCCTGCAGACCATCCAGCAGAGCGGTGAGGCGCTGCTGTCGGTGATCGATGACGTTCTGGATCTGAGCCGCCTGGAGCATGGCGAGATCACGCTTGAGCAGGCGACGTTTTCGGTCTCCGATCTGCTAAACGGGGTGCTGCGCATCGTCGCCCCCCGAGCCAACGAGAAGCGCCTGCACCTGCTTCCGTCGGTTCCCCTGACACTTCCGGTGTGGCGCACTGGAGACAAGGGACGGGTCCGTCAGATCCTGCTCAACCTGCTGGGCAACGCGGTCAAGTTCACCGACGCGGGCGAGATCACCGCGGGGGTCCGTGAGGTCCAGGGCGCCCCGGACATGCTGGAGTTCTGGGTACAGGACACCGGCCCTGGAATTCCCGAGCACGCGATCAAGCGGTTGTTCAAACCGTTCAGCCAGGTGGACGCATCGACCCGCCGCCGCTTCGGGGGCAGCGGGCTGGGCCTGTCCATCGTCCGCCGCCTGTCCGAAGCGATGGATGGCGAAGCCTGGGTCAAGAGCCGCTTCGGAGAGGGGTCGACCTTCTGGGTGCGGCTTCGCCTGCCCCCCGCCGCGGCAGCGCCTGTGGCGAAGCCGGTGATCCAGACCACCGACCCGGGCACGCTGAGGGTCCTGGTCGCAGAAGACAACCGCATCAACCAACGGGTCATCTCCCGGATGCTGAAGCGTCTGGGCCACACCGTGACCATCACAGACAACGGTCGCCTGGCGTTGGAAGCCTATCAGGCACAGCGGTTCGATCTCATCTTGATGGACATGCACATGCCAGAGATGGACGGCCTACAGGCGACCCGCGCGATCCGGTCGCTTGAGGCTCAGGAACAGCGGCCCCGTGTCCAGATCTGGGCGCTGACCGCCAACGCGATGGAGTCCGATCAGAAGGCCTGCCTGGAGGCGGGTCATGACCGATTCGTCACCAAACCCCTCAGCCTGGATAAGCTCCGCGAGAGCATGTCCACCGTCAGCGCCTGAGCCGCGACGCCCCAGCTGATGCATCGCGCGCCGAAGACATGATCACACATCCCCATTGAGCGGCCATCATCGCAGCGCCTCAGCGCCCGCCCGCCCGGCGTGGGGGGCATGTGAGGCGCTCGATGTTCACCTCTCTCGTGACAGGCGATAAAGTGGCCACATGGCAGGCAGCATGGTTCAACTGGAGACAGGACGCGCGGACCTGTCGCGCCGGGAATTCATCACCACCAGCGGGAAGGTCTCCCCGCTGCGCGAGATGGAGGCCCGGTTGCTGGGGTATCTCTCGGACAACCCCGGCCGCCTCATCCCCTATGGGGAGCTTCTGCGAAAGGTCTGGGGATATCGGGACCGTCACGATCGTGCGGTGATCCACACCACCCTGCGCCGCTTGCGGAAGGTCATCGGTGACGCGGCGAGCGCGCCCCGCCATGTGTTCAGCGTCCGTGGAGAGGGCGTCCGTTTCGTCGAAGCGGCTGCAGCGACAGCGGCTCCACCAGAGCCGCTGTCGCTGCAGCCGGCGCCCTCCCAGACCGACGAGCGGGATGATCTGGTGGGGCGCCAGGCAGAGCTGGCGCAGCTGCGTCAGCTGCTTCATGCCAACCCGATCGTCACCATCGTCGGCCCCGGCGGGACCGGGAAGACGCGTCTGGCGCGCGCCTACGCCGCGCGGCACAGAGACCAGCACGCGGGGGGCGTGTGGTTCATCGATCTCTCGACCGTGATGACCCTCCATGGGTTGTATGGCGCGGTGAGCCATGCCCTGGGTGTGAAGCTCACCGAGGAAGACCCTCCCCGTCAGCTGGCCGCGGCGATGGCGCAACGGGGCGCGGCGCTGTTCATCCTGGACAACGTCGAACAGCTGGTCACGGTTGCCGCAGAGCCGATCGTTCAGTGGATTCAGACGATGTCTGCGGGGCGGGTGCTCCTCACCAGCCGGGTCGAGTTGGGACATCACGAGGAGCAGCTGCTGCCGCTCCCCCCTCTCCCCCGCGCAGACGCAGTGACGCTGTTCATCCGCAGGGCGCGGCGGCGTCGGCCGGGGCTCGCTGTTGAAGCGCTTCGCGATGACATCGAAGCCATCGTTGAGATGATCGATCGGCTGCCGCTGGCCATCGAGCTGGCTGCGGGACGGAGTCGGCTGCTTGGCCCTCCCCAGATGCGCGCCCGGCTTCAGGAGCGCTTCGACATCTTGCGAAGCCGGTCGCCGACGCGCCCGGACCGTCACCGCAGCCTGCGGGCGGTCCTGGACTGGTCCTGGAACCTCCTTGACGCCGCACAGCGCGATGTCCTGGTTCAATGCGCCGTCTTCGAAGGTGGGTTCACCCTCGACGCGTTCGAATCGATCGTCGTGCTCCCCGAAGACACGGCGCGTTACCCGGACGAGCTGCTGGAGTCGCTCATCGAAAACAGCCTCGTCCAGCCGCGTCCCCACGACACACCGCCGGGCGAACGGTTTGGTTTATTGGAGACCATCCATCAGTACCTGCGCGAAAAACTCCAGCAGCGTGACGACGTCACATCGATCGTGGCACGACATGCATCATTCTATGTAGAGAAATACGACGTCGAGGTCATCTCGGATCACATCCTCTCTGACCAGCCGAACACCTTCTTCACCGAACTCACCGCAGAGCTGGACAACATCCGCGCCGCAGCGCGGCGCGGAACGACCGACGCCGTCGCCCGGGCGACCTTCTCCATCGTCAAGGCGCTCCGGAAGCGCGGCCCGCTCTCGGAAGCGCGGGCATGGCTTGAGCGCCTCTTAAACCGAACGGACCTGCGCCCCGATGATCGCGCCATGGCGTACCTGACGCTGCGCAACATCCACAGCCACACCCTGCGATATGACGAGTGCATGCTCCTCAGCCAACGGTCCCTGGCGCTGGCCCGATCCATCGACTCCCAGCGGCTGATCTGCATCAACCTGGAGAACATCGCCCACTCCCAGACGATGCTCGGTCAGCACGCAGCCGCTGAGACGACGTACAAGGAAGTCACCGCCATCTATGAGCAGATCGGCAAGCCCGCGCGGCTCGCATACGCCCTCGGGGACTACGGAATCCTTTGCCAGGAGCAGGGCCGCGACCGCGAGGCGCGCGCCCTCTTCGAGCGGGCCCTCGGCCTCCACCAGCAGACCCACAATCTCCGAATGCAGGGGGTCCTGAACAACTACCTGGGCTCGCTGTTTCTGTTCCGGCTCCAGTACGACCGCGCGGAGCCGTTCTATCGGCGCGCCCTGCCGATCCACCAGGAGAGCCAGAACCGCTACTTCGAAGGGATCACCTGCTCGACGCTGGGCGCGATCCGCGCGTCGATGGGCCACACCGACGAAGGCGATGCCCTGATGGCGAAAGGGCTCGCGATCGCCCGTGATATCGGCGCGAAACAGACAGAGGTCTATGCGATCTACCTGCGGGCAGGCGTCGACGTCGAGCGGGGCAACCATGACGCAGCGGCGGCGGCCCTCTCCGAGCTGCTGGCGCAGCTGCCGCAAAACCACATCAGCCGCGAGACCTATTCGATGCGGCTGATTCGGGCGCGGGCCTGGACGGGCCTCGGTCAGTTCAAGCGGGCCGAGCAGGATCTGTACCGCGCCCGCGCGCTGGCCCGGCAGCTCAACCGGGACCGCAGCCGCGGCACCGTCCATCTGCGCCTGGCAGAGCTGCGCGTCCGACAAGAGCGCCCTGGAGACGCCCTCAGCCACATCCACGCCGGGCTCCAGCGCCTGCAGCCAGACACCACCCCTGGCCTGCGCGCAGAGTTGTTGCTGCTTTATGTCCAGCTCCTGCGAGCACATGACGCCGAGGACGCCGCCCGCGAAGCCCTCCTCGCTGCCCGGGACCTCACCCGGGAGATGGACCTCTACCCCACCATGTCGCTGTATCAGGCGCTCGAGGCCGCCAAAACATACCGAAGCAGCCCTTCACCACACGATCCCCTGCGCCTCGTCCAGTAGGCTGAGCGATCGGACACCGATCTGGGGCCGTCCGTGCGCCTAGCGGACAATGAAGTTGATCCAGCCAGAGTCGGGGTCGTTGCCGAAAGCGTCCAGGCCTGCCTGTATGGTCCAGACGTGGTCACAGGTCTGGCCGTTGTAGGAAGGCCGGGCGCCAGCGGGCAGCTGCACGGTGCCGTCGAAGGTGTAGGACTCGTTGGCTTTCAGGGTGGTCGGACCGCTGATGTTGACGCGGAAGTCCGCGGTCTGGTACCGGTGGGTGATGCCGTTGATGTAGCCATCTGCCAGCAGGTCCCGCACCCGCTCGCCCAGCGAGAGGGTGAGGCCGTTGTTGTCGATCCGAACTTCTTCATGGGCCTGCACCAACAGGTAGACGTTGCTGATGTCGATGTCCGCATCGGCGACCTGAACCTTGACCCGCACCTGAATGGGCTGGTTGACCGTGGCCTGCCCGATGTCGACGTGAACCTTGGCGCCGCCGCCGGTGATGGCGCGGCCGATGCTCTTGATGGCGTCGAAGAATCCCATGACGTACCTCTCTCTCTCGTGATGTAGGGGAGAAGCGCAAACCGCAGGAGCCCCCCCTCATCTGGCATGGTGGGTCAGAGGGGGTGTCCGGAAGCGCGCTCACTTTTCTGAACGCGACCCCTCCAAAAAGCGGATCACCGTTTCTTCAAGACCATGTAAATCAGCCTTACTCCTTTCCATTTCAAATATGAGCTGATTTGCATATGATTTGGACCAAAGTGCAAAGTCATCTTCATCAGAGGGGGGTATTTCACAGATGTCCCCCGGAGAACCGGGACCCCAACCTCCACGGAGATCACCATGAACGACTTCACCGTTTCCATCAATGATTGGGCCGACGGCGCCGCCATCCCCGCGCGGTTTGCGTTCGGGCAGTTGGACGATCAGGGGGCGTTCGCCCTCAGCGACAACGTCAGCCCTGCGATCCGCTGGACGAACGCTCCGGCTGGCACCCGCTCCTTCGCCATCGTCGTCTCTGATCCGGATGTGCCCTCTTCTGCCGAAGACGTCAACCAGGAAGGTCGCGCGGTCCCCGCCGACCTGCCTCGGATCACGTTCTTCCACTGGCTCGCCGCCAACATTCCCGCTGACCAGACCGGCATCGACGAGGGGGTCGGCTCGAACGGTGTGACGCCGGGGGGGAAGCCTGTCGGTGATGCCGGCTATGGCACCCTGGGCGCCAACAACTACACACAGTGGTTCGCCGGTGATCCCCAGATGGCCGGCACCTATGGCGGCTATGACGGCCCCTGCCCCCCGTGGAACGACAGCATCATCCACCACTACCACTTCACGGTTTACGCCCTTGATGTCGCCACCCTCACGCTCCAGACCGGGTTCGATGGGCCCGCGCTCCTCGCTGCGATGGAGGGTCATGTCCTCGCGTCGGCCCAGCACACCGGGACCTATACGCTCAACGCGGCGCTACAGTAAGGGGACCGGTGTATGCGACGGATCCCCGATGCCCTCTGTGACGCGCCGTCGCAGGCCTCTGTTGATCTGCCCCAGGCGAGCCTGATCGCATATCGCGCGGATCCGCCGCCGCCGCCTGGGCGGTTTCTGGTGACCCAGCCGACGCTGTCCTTCGTTCGCGCCGGCATCAAGCACCTCCAGCCCCATGGCGCAGCAGAGCCCGCCATCGTGCCAGCCGGCGCGATGGTCGCCATGGGCGCGGGCATCCATGTGATGACCGAGCTGACCGCTGGCGACGGGCGGTATGAGAGCACAGTCCTCAGCCTCTCCCCGGACCTGTTGCGGGACCTCCTCGGCGCCGGTGGCGCCGGTGGCGCCGAAGCGACCGCAGCGCGGGTACCAGCGGCGATGGCGCCGATGCCAGACCGGCTCCAGCAGCTGCTGGAGCCACCGATCCGGTCCGCGGGCGCCGATCTGCGCGCCCGAGAGATGCTGCTGGTCGCCGCCAGCGCGGCGCCCATCCGCGCCCTGCTGCGCCGCGAAGCGCACCGATGGGGCAACGATGACGCCGAACGCATCCGCGCCGTGATGCAGGCGCATAGCCTCAGCCCGCTGCAGCTCCCCGAGTATGCGGCGCTCTCTGCGATGAGCCTGTCGACCTTCAAGCGGCGGTTCCGGGACGCGTTTGACGACGCGCCGGGCCGGTGGCTCAGCCGAACGCGGCTGCAACACGCACGGTGGCTCCTGCTGGTGGAGCATTCCTCTGTCACCGACGCCTGCTACGCATCCGGCTTCGGCGATCTGTCGAACTTCACCCGCGCCTTCCGCCGACACTTCGGCCTCTCCCCGCGCGCATACCGCGCCGCCAACCGTCACGCTGCGCGTTCGTAACCAGGAACCCGGCCCCATTGTCAAGATACAGGAGATTCTGGATGGCGCTTCTGTTCAAGCCCCGTTTTCGACAGGCGCTGGCCACATGGCTGGCCCTCTACCCGCTGCTGACCCTGATCCTGTGGGCCTTGGCGGATCCGCTCTCGTTGCTGCCCCTTCCGCTGCGCACCCTGGCGCTCACCCTGTTCCTGGTGCCCTGGGTCACGCAGATGCTCAACCGATGCCTGCCCGTCCCGCCCCCGGCGCCCGACGCGGCGTCCTCTTGCTGATGTTCAGGGGATCGGCGCCAGGTTGATGGGACAGGGCTGCCCCCACCACAGCCCCGTCCGACGGAGCGCACAGCGCCGGGCCAACAACTGCACACCGGCCTGATGCGCCGCGACCAACGCGTCTTGAAAATGGGGATCCGTCTCCACGTCCACCTCAAATCGACGCGCAGATTCTCCTTGAACAATGAACAAAACCGCGCATCGCGTCTTCGGATCCCGGTGGAGGTGCGCCAGCTCCTGAAGGTGCCGGACGCCCCGCGTCGTGGGCGCGTCCGGGAAGCGCGCGACCCCATCCGGATCGATCCGGGCCACGGACTTGACCTCCAGCAGCATCCGCGCTCCATCTTCCAGGTGAAGGCAGAAGTCGAAGCGAGAGCCGCCGACCGTCTGCTCGGCCTTCCATCCGGTGTAGGCGGGCAGCTCGGGGATGGCGCGGGCGGCGAGCGCACGGGCGACCAGCCGGTTGGGGAGCGTCGTGTCCAGAGAGACCAACCCCCCACCATCCATCTGGGCGGCCACCACCTGATAGGCGGTCTTGCGATGCTTCTCCGGTCGGTGCTCCAGGAGGATGATCCGTCCCGGCGTGAGCACCGTCTTCAGCCGCCCCCGATCGGCCATCGCCGCCCGAACGTGCTGCCCGTTCAACGACACGACCAGGGTGAACTGGTTGGGCCGCTCGATGAAGCGTGCTTCGACGAGCGGCAGTCCTTTGCCCAGCGACATGGAGAGCGGTTCGGTCGTCATCATCTATCGACCGCGACGGGCGTCACCCGGTCACGGCTTCGAGGTTCTGTTGCAGCTGGTCGCGGTAGGACAGGACCGAGCGGCGGAACTCCTCAACCGTCACCAGCCCACCATCATCGCGGATGTCGTTGCGCTCTTCTTCGGTCATCTTCTCAAGCCTGGCGTGGAACTGCTGAAGCGCCTCGAAGGTCTTCTGGAGGTAGGCGCCCAGGCTCTGCACCGCAGCGTTCATCGACGACTTGAGGACCTCTATGAGTTCCGGCGAGAGCGCCTCACCGGCAGCGGGGAACGGATCGGGGCCGGCGTAGGCCAGCTCGGCCAGCTCTCGGCGCGCGGCCTCCAGCTCCTCGTCCGTGGCGCCTTCCGCCTGTAGGCGCTGCAGCTCGTCGAGGGCCTCCGCGATCTGCTCGCCCAGCTCTTCTTCGGTGCTGTCGTCCGAGAGGAACCCCTGGAGCTGCGTGTTGAGGTCGCCCAACTCTTCCTGCTCCGCCATCAGCGCCTTGAGCTCTTGAGGATCGATCCCGTCCAGGACGTCTTCGACGTCCTCGATGGTCGGCGCGGTCGACGAAGACGTGCTCGCTTCGGAGCTGGTCTCCAGATCGTCGGACTCCTCCGTGTCGTCCACGTCATCCGAGCCCGCTTTCTTGACGAGGGCTTTCTTCAGGTGCTCCAGGCCGTCGAGTTCGGAGATGGCCTTCTTAAAGCCCGCCTTCATATGTCCGGGAGAGGCCGATCCAGCGAAGACCTCGAAGAGGAGCTTGCTTCCCTTCATGCCGACCGTGCCGCGCGCGAACTTGGCGCCCTTGATTTCTTTGCGGACCCCCTTGCCCATCGAGGACGCTTTGCTGCCTTTGGGATCCCGTGCGAGCAGGGTGACCACGATGCCCGCGGACGCGCCGCGGGTGTCCCCAGCGTAGTAGAAGTTCCCTTTGAGTTTTCCCTTCGCGGCCTTGATCTTCTTCAAGACGCCTGCGGCGTCTTTCGCGGCCTTATCGATACTATCGCCCATGGGTGGCTCCTCAGGTCAGTGCGTTCCAGGCGTCATCATCCTTGTGTCGCTCCAGGATCTCGCCGTCGCTGTCACGAACGCTCATTCGAGAATGATGGAGCGCTTTTAAGGCAGGGTTCTGGGTTTGATGGGTGCCCACCCAGCTGACGAGGACCGAGAGAAAGTCAGCGTAGGGCTTGCGGATCTGGAATTCAAATCGGCCGTTCTTCCGGGCAACAAGCACCCCACGGGTCGTCCGGCCACCACCGCCGACATCCTTCGCCGCGGCGCGGAGCGCGTTCTTGTCGGTGTCCAGCAGGAGCATCGGGCGGCCATCGCGGCCTGCGTCGGTGAGCCAGAACAGCGCCTGGGCGCCCTCCACGAGCGCGCCGAGCACATCCTGTTGGCGCGTCATCACCGGGCCTTCCGGCGCCGCCACATCAAGGGTCAGCCCGCCGACGAAGCGGCCATCGGCCATCTGCACGAGGCGCGCCCCCCGAAGCCGCTCCACCGGCCACGCCGCCAGCAACGCCCGCGCGATCTCCGGGCCGTGTCGGATGTCATCGCTCGTGGTCAGCACCAGCCCATCGGTGACCGGCCGCACGATCCCGGCGAGCGCAGGCGCGTCCCCTGCGGCGCTGCGGATGGGGCGGAGGCGAAGCCGGAACGCCTGGCCGCGCGGATCGGTGGCGACAGGCGTGACCAGCAGCTGGGGCCCCGCCGTGCTCATCCAGAACCACGCGTTCTGGCCCACAGACAAGCCATCCAACGCCGCGCTCTCCGCGGCGAGGCTGCCCGGCGCAGGGGGCGAAGCCAGACCGTCCCAGAGCCCGTCGTCCTCAAAGCGATCGAGCACCACACCATCTGCCCGGATCGAAAGCATCCGAGCCCCTTTCAGGCGGGCCAGCGCCGGGTGCGCCGACGCGTTGTGTTGGACCCAGCTGGCCAATGACCGCAGCGTCTCCCTGTCGACGCCCGGCGCGCCCAGCTGGAGCCGCCCCTCATCGGTCACGTTGGCCATCCCCATCAACAGACGCCCACCGGTCGGCACCACCTGTTGGTCCGCGGCAGCGTTCAGCTTCGCCATGTCCGGATCGCCGATCAGCGACGAGACCATGAGCTGCGGTGCATCCGCGGAAAGATCAGGGCAGAACCAGAACCAGAACCGTTCACATGGACCAAGGGCAGAAATCGCGTGGGCGGTCCCCTCAATCGAACTCTGTTCCATCATTTCCTCCGGCGGGTCGGCGCGGGTCCTATCCATCGATACCGAACGGGTCCAACCCTTTCATGAGGCAGCCAGAAGATCAAGAGAAGCGCCCGCGGCCCTCCGGCAAGATGCCCAGAAGACAGCGGGCTTCCAGCGGCACACGCCGATTCAATTTCAAAATTCAGACGTCCAGGAGATTCCGTCCAGGAGATTCCGTCCAGGAGGTTCTGAATCAGAGGAGGTTGATCCGGGTCTCTACCGGGGTGAGGTTGAGGAGGTTGTCCGAGACCGGGCAGCGGGTCTCCACCGCCGTCCGGAGCGCCTCGATCTGATCCGCAGAGGCGTTGGTTTCGATGTTCAGCGTGAGCTGGATCGACTTATAGCCCGGCCGATCGTCGGTGCTCTTGCCGAAGAGTTTGTCGAGGTTGATGGGCCCTTCTGCGTTGATCTCCAGACGCTTGATCTCGATGTCCATCTCCCGCGCGATGAGGTGGTACATCACGTTCAGGCAGCCGACCAGCCCAGCCAACACGTACTCAACGGGATTGGCGCCCTGATCGTCGCCACCGAGCGCGGGCGGCTCATCGACCGTCAGCTCGAAGTTGCGTGCCTGGACCTTCATCCGTGCAGCGGTCTCAGAGACGCCAACGACACTGAATTTTGCATCTGACATGATGGTGTGTACTCCTGTACAAAGATTTCGTTTTCATGGGCTTTCCAGTCCACCACGGGGGGTATCCCAGCCACACTGGTCGGATAAGGAATCGCGAACGCGAACACACTGTTCCAGATCTCGAACCCATGAAAACCGCTCTCGCTGTGTCCGCGCGTTAGCCAGATGAGATGCAGATTCATCACGGGGACCGACTGTTGGTGGCAGCGCTGGGCGGCCCACACCGCTGCCTGTCTTCCGCGATGCGTCATGGTGGGCTGGCCGTCGCCACACAGGTCGCCTGGGTGCAGGTCCACAACACCGATCTCCCCATCGGCGTCGATCCGTTCGACGTGATGGACGCGCGGCTTCGTGCTGGTGGGGTGGTCGACGCGGTGGGGCTGATGACCAGCCGCTCGCTGGAACACTTCCTGACCGCGCGGCGGATCGTTGACGACGTTCAGGTCGATGTCCTGGCCACAGTGGGGCTGAGCAACGCGCTCCGGATCGGTGACCTGCCGGGCTTCATCGGGTCTCCGCCGGGGACCATCAACGTCCTCGCCCGCCTCTCCGTCCCGCTGACCGACGCTGCGCTGGTCGAAGCGATCGCCATGGCCGCCGAAGCGCGGACGGCCGCCGTTCGGGAAGCGAACGTTCCCAGCCGCCGCTCCGGTGCGCCCTCGACCGGCACCGGGACGGAGAGGCGGGCGAGGACGTTGATGGTCCCCGGCGGAGACCCGATGAAGCCCGGCAGGTCACCGATCCG
>JBCBLB010000436.1:0-8447 GCA_038520555.1 Myxococcota bacterium
CAGAGAACGTCTCCCAGTACAGCAGCGGCGGCGGCCTCTACTACCAATCCGACGTCAACAGCACTTACGACGTCACGATCGCCGACTCCACGTTCACAGACAACGACGCGTACTACCATGGCGGCGGCGCCTACATCCAGAACGCTGCAGATCTGGAGATCACCGCGTCGTCGTTCATCGGAAACGAAGCCAACACCCACACCGGCGGTTACCACGGCGGCGGGTTGTACCTGCACACCAACCAGAACACAGCGGTCTCCCAGAGCGTCTTCTGCGACAACTCCGGCTACTACGGCGGTGGCGTCTACACCTACTACACCTTCGACACCATCGACGACTGGACCAACAACATCTTCCAGGAGAACGTCGCGGCGCACTCGGGTGGGGCGATCTACTCGCACACCAACAACAACAACGACTTCATCAACAATACGTTGATCGGCAACGAGGCCGCCTACTACGGCGGCGGGATGTATTTCTACCGCACCTACTCCTCGTTCATCAACAACATCGTCGCCTACACGATCGATGGCGGCGGGGTGTATGACGCGGACGAGTACTCGGAGACCCACTCGGACTTCTTCAACAACGACTGGTACTCGAACCTCGGCGGTGACAACCCCAACTTCACCTTCTCGGTCACCAGCAGCGGCAACATCGACGACGCTCCGGACTTCAACGACTATACCCTCGATGGAGACTGCGACAATGACGACCTGTCGTTGGACAGCAGCTCTGCGCTGATCGACGCCGGCTACTCGGCGTACAAAGACCCTGACGACACCACCAGCGACATCGGCGCCTACGGCGGCCCGGACAGCCCGGTCGTCGATGAAGACGAGGACGGCTTCTACTCCAACGTCGACTGTGACGACACCAACGATGAGATCAACCCCGACGCTGAGGAGGTCTGCGACGACGTCGACAACGACTGCGACGGGACCGTCGACATGGACGCGACCGACGCGGAGACGTTCTACGCAGACACCGACGACGACGGCTACGGCAACGCCGCCGACACCTATGACGCCTGCTCGGCCCCGGAAGGCTACGTCGACAACGACGATGACTGCGACGACACCGAAGGCCAGACCTACCCCGGCGCCGCAGAGAGCGAGTCGACGACGGACTGTATGAAGGACACCGACGGCGACGGCTTCGGCGACGACGACGTCTCAACCGGCGTCATCGCGGGCGACGACTGCGACGACGCTGACACGGCCATCAACCCCGACGCCACCGAGACCTGGTACGATGGCACCGATCAGGACTGCTCGGGCACCAGCGACTACGACGCCGACGGCGACGGCTTCGACAGCGACGGCCACGGCGGCGGCGACTGTGATGACGCCGACGCCGCCATCAACCCCGACGCGACGGAGACGTGGTACGACGGCACCGACCAGGACTGTGACGCAGCCAACGACTACGACGCCGACGGCGACGGCTTTATCAGCGCCGACCATGATGGCGACGACTGCGACGACACGGACGCGGCGATCCACATCGACGCGACCGAGGTCTGGTACGACGGCACCGACCAGGACTGCTCCGACACCAGCGACTACGACGCCGACGGCGACGGCTACGACATCACCCTGTACGGCGGCACCGACTGCAACGACGAGGACGACCTGATCAACGTCGCCGCCAGTGAGATCTGGTACGACGGCACCGACCAGGACTGCTCCGGCACCAGCGACTTTGACGCCGATGGCGACGGCTTCGAGAGCGACGAACACGGCGGCGACGACTGCGATGACACCAACGAGGTCATCAACGTCGACGCCGACGAGATCTGGTACGACGGCGTCGATCAAAACTGCGACGCGGCCAACGACTTTGACGCGGACGGCGACGGCTTCGAGAGCGCCGATCACGACGGGGACGACTGCGAGGACCTTGACGCCGCGATCAACACGGCGGCGGACGAGATCTGGTACGACGGCGTCGATCAGAACTGCGACGGCCTGAATGACTACGACCAGGACGGCGACGGCTTCGACAGCGCCGACCACGGCGGCGATGACTGCGACGACCTGGACGACGCGATCAACATCGACGCCACCGAAGTCTGGTACGACGGCACGGACCAGAACTGCGACGGCGCCGACGACAATGACCAGGACGGCGACGGCTACGGCAGCGCTGACCACGGCGGGGACGACTGCGATGACCTGAACCCGGCGATCTCTCCGGGGGCGGCGGAAGTGGCGGACGATGGCATCGACCAGGACTGCGACGGCCTGGACGCAACCGCAGACAGCGACGGCGGCGATGGAATCAGCGGCGACGAAGCGGGCGACGACAAGTCATCGAGCTGCAGCACGATCCGGGCGCCAGAGCGTGGCCTGGCGGTGCTGCTGCTCGGCGCCCTGGTCGGGGTGATGCGCCGACGCCGCTGAGCCCTTCTACCAACGCGCGCTGCACATCGCGCCAGATCAACAACCGCCCCGGTGAAGGCAAGATTCTCGGAGATCTGGCCCTCCGGCACGGACGACAGGGCCAGCTGGAGGCCGCCCGGGGGCGCTTCGAGGCGGCGCTGCACATCCATCGTGAGACCGGAAACCTTCGTGGAGAAGGCGAGGTGCTGGGAAACCTGGGCTACCTGAACCAGATCGAAGGACAGATGGACACCGCCGAATCAAACTTCCAAGACGCACTCCAGATCCATCGAAAGACCAAAAACCGGCGCTTTGAAGGACTGGTGCTCAGCAACCTGGGAAGTCTGTACGCCACCCGGGAAAATTGGGAAGAAGCCCAGGAGAGCTTCCACAGCGCGCTCCATCTCCTGCGCGAGATCGGAGACGTGCACTTTGAGGGCTATGTCCTTGGAGAGTTGGGAATTGTCGAGGCGACCAGTGGACAGATCGAGGCCGGTCTGGCACACATGGCGCAGGCAGAAGTTCTCACCCGGCAGGTCAACGACCAGGTCGAGCTGGGCCTGTTGTTCTGCAAACGCGCCCATGCGGAACATCTCGCAGATCATCCAGACGCCGCAGCGCGCTCGATGATGCCAGACAGGTCGCAGAAGCCCTAAACGCCGGATCGACCTCAGGGCTGGTGCAGAAGATCGCCGAGGTCCAGGCCCTCCTCAACGAGTGACGCCGTCACACATCGTCGACCATGATTTCATCTAGAATGAACGTCGCGGATACCAAACTGAACTGCGGGGAATGAGATGAAGCGACTCTCTATTGCATTGATCGGGCTCATCCTTCTCGGGCTGCTCGGACTGTGGATGTCACAGCCAGAAGACCTGCATCCAACCACGGAGACCAAAGCCGCACTTTCGGAGCGCCCCTCACAGGAACAGGCAGAGCCTGATGCGGTTCAGCGGCTCGATGAGCAGGTGCGTTTCGAGGTACTTGTGATCGATGAAACCAAGGAGCCGGTGCTTGGAGTCCCCGTAAGTTCGACAGTTCCAGATCATCCGGAGCGTGGTGAGGTCTGGGGCGAGACCGATGCGGACGGCAAGCTCACGGTGACGGTCCCCAGAGGCACGGAGACCGTTGACTTCGACGTCGGTGATGGGTGGTGGCTCTCCGAGCGCAGGCATCACCTCCAATCCATTGAGTCTTTTGGTTATGAGCGCAGGCTCATAGTCAGCGAGTCGTGTCCGGGACGAATCCTGGTCGTGGATGTAGAGGGTGTACCTGTGCCTGATGCAGAAGTGTCAATCTATACCTTGGGCTCCAACAATAGCTTAGTGACTCGGACCAACGCGGAAGGAGATGTCTTCGTTCCGAACCGCCCTTGCGGTCAGGCTACTGTTATTGCCGATAAGTATCCTTCGATGATCAGTGTGTGGGCTGAGATACTGGATGACGAGCTGATCACCCTGCGTCTCGAGCCAGAACGTTTCGGCCTCCTGACAGTCGTTGATGGAGATGGTGCTATGGTTGATGTGAAGATTTGGGAAGATCCTCCAGATACGCAGTATCCAAATTGTGCCCCAGTGCGCGGTCACGTGGAGACGCTCTCGAAGGGTCGCTTTCGCGTCGAGTCACCAGTCTTCATGTCCAAGCTCTGCCTGAGAGCAGATGGATACCCCCAACAAGCAGCCAAGCTGCCGATGGATGGTCGTGAGCATTTTTACACGATGCGGCCAGCTCAAGTCGTTACGATCCATGTCATCTGCACAGACCAATGTCCTGATGAGGTGATGTGTGGTGGTGGTACAGGGGCCGCTGCTCAGATTGAAGATAATAAGTATCAGTGTAATTTTTCACCCAGCATATCGCAACCGTTTCGACTCGTAGTCGCGCGTATATACAATGAAGAGGGACGGATCATAAAAGAACCGTTCCTGGAGCATATCCAACCAGAGCAGACGGCGGTCATCATGGATCTGGCCTCGCCCCCCGAGCAGGTCGCGTCTCACATCATCGGTTCGTGGGGCGGCGATCTGCCATGCGATATGCACACAATCGGCCCAAGCGATAAACTCGAGTTCGATGAGCAGTGCAACTTCTCAGTATATTATCGAGGAAATAAGCACAACAGACTGGAGATCTCGGGGCCTCCTGAATCAGGACAGCGTGCCCTGATTCATCTCCAGGGCCCTCCCGGTAAGACCACCGACCTCGGAGAGATTTATCCTGGAGAACAGGAAATCTCCGGAGTGATTGAGAGCGACTTCCCCCTCGGCCATCCTTATATGGGCTCCAACATCGGCTACGTTACACTGGGGCCTGAAGGTCACTTCACCGTCCACGATGTCCGTCATGGAATCGATCGCATCACACTTAGTATACAACACGTCGGAAGCAATCCGTTTCACGGCGACCTATTTTCGAAGACATTTGATCTTCGGGAAGGGAAAGAACTGTACTGGTTTGTCGATCTCACAGAAGGCGGAAACACGACGCTCGCGCCAGAGACACCAGACACCGGCCTTTGAAGGAAGAAGGGGCCAGCCCCGTCACGACTCATGCTCGATAAGGGGCCACCTGCCCAACGACAATTAGATCGGGTAGCCTCCACCCCCTACCCGGTAAACACGAGGTGGAACCAGATATCCCGTCCTGCCCGCGAGCCCACCTGATGCGCGTCGACTTCATCGAAGAGCTCTGCTCTGGGGATGAGCAGGAACTCTGCCCACCGGCGCTGCCAGCGGGTCGTGAAGACGAAGTGGAGATCGGGAAGTTGCGGTTCTTCGAGTTGTCGCTGCTTAACCTTGAAGCGAGCGCTGAAACCCTGGCGGGTCGCCTTCGCGATGGCGCTCTTGACCTGGATGCGCGAGAGGCTCCCGTCCGCGTCGCGGACGACGAACAGATCATCGCCCCGATCGACCTCGGGCACCGCAACGTTGTAGCCACGGGCGAGGAACTCGGCCATCACCGCCATCTGCCCGCTGCGTCCGATGTAGAGGTTCTGCTTTCGGCTCACGAAGCGCGGGCCGTGACCGGTCGGCGGATCTCGGTCCGCGGCTCATAGAGTTCGACCCCACCCATCGCCTCAAGCTGCTTCGCGTTCAACCCGGTCAGCATTCCCGCGATCTGTGCCCAGAGGGGACCATGCAGATCCTCAAAGGAGCCATCCGAGTCGAAGCGGATGAAGACCTGAGACGCGGGCTTTGCCGAAGGATGTTCCGCGCGGACGCGCCGGAGAGAGGAAGGGTGTAGCTGATAGACACAGCCGTCCTGTTGGCGGCCGATATAAATCAGGATCGGGCTGCTGTTTGTCGGAGACATCATCCGGTTTATAACCGTCCAACCTCCACAGGGCTGTGCCAATGTCCTTCAAGGACCCCGAAGCGAGCGCAGCCCTCGACGATGACGCCGAAGGCTGCGAGACCATTGAGATAGGTCAGCCCAGCGTCTGCCCTCAGTTTCCCAGTGGGTAGATGGTCCATTCTGTGCCCCTACGGACTTGAATGGGGCGGCGAGGATCGAACCCGCAACCGTCGGCTTCAAAGAAGCACTGTCCCAACTGGAATAAGCACGACTGACCTTGATGTGCATATTTTCATCGAGGGTGAGCCTGCTGGGCCTGGTGAACGGGGCGGGTCAAAGTGCCAGGAATGTGCCACGGGAGTAACGAGCGGCGCGTTCCGGTATCGGGAGATTTGGAACGCGCTCGTTCCAAATCTCCGATCCCCCAGAAGTCATCCTTCCCCCTACTCTTCCAGTGCTCGAACCAGCTCCAGCTGCTCACGCTCCCGAATAAGCTCGTCACGAAGTTCCTGTTCAGTCGGCAGGTGAAGCTGGTATCGCGAGGCAAAGATCTGCGAGGCTGTCGTTGAGAGGGTATATCGCACCGCCGCGTCATTCTTATCCGTGCACAGGATCAGCCCCACTGGCGGATTTTCGTCGGAGCGGGTCTGTTCGTTCTGGTAGTAGCCGACATAAAGCAGCATCTGCCCAATGTCCTGTTGGGTGAGTCGCCCGGTCTTGAGATCGATGAGCAAAAAACACCGCAGGATGCGGTGATAGAAGACCAGATCGATATAGAAGTGGTCGCCGTCGATGGTCAGTCGTTTCTGGCGGGCGACGAAGAACAGATCGCTGCCCAACTCCAGCAGGAACTGCTGAAGCCGGTCCATCAGCGCCTGCTCCAGGTCGCTCTCCTGCCAGACACCACGCTCGGGCAGCCCGGTAAATTCGAGGACATAGGGATCTTTGATGAGGTCTGCAGGCTGGTTTGGGACCAACCCCTGCCTCACCATCGCCATCACCGCTTCTTTGTCTCGGGATTGCGCGAGACGCTCGAAGAGCAGGCTGCTGATCTGGCGCTCCAGTTCAGACGAAGACCAATCGGAGCGGGCAGCCTCCACCTCATAAAAGTGGCGTGCGTCTTCGTGCTTGATGCGCATCAGGAGTCGGTAGTGCGTCCAACTCAAAGCTGCGTTCAAGGGCGCGTGGCCGGGTAGGGCTGAAGCCTGAACGGGCTGCGTTCCAGGTTGGGCGATCGGAGGGATACGATCTGAATAGGTCAGGTAGAATTGACGGATATACCTAAGATTTCGCGGCCCGAACCCTTTACCGAATTCCAAGGTCAGGGCCTGGGAGAGGTGCTTGATGAGGGCCTTGCCGTAGCCGGCGCGAGCGCGCCCGCGTTGCTCTTCCTCCACAATCTCTCGCCCAATCTCCCAATAGGCCGACAACATCACCTCGTTGACGCTTCGAAGCGCGTGGGCCCGAGCGCCGGCGAGGATCGCCTGAATGCGTTGGATGCAGGCTGCAGAGGTCTGGTCACTCATCGGTCTGGAGGAGATGAAGGAGTGTATCTGCTGTACTGAAGGATTCATGAGGCGACCAGACCGTGTGGGTCAGTGTCCTCGCAGAGGGCTGCGCTTCACAAGCCATCTCTTCGACCAGCACCCGCATCAGCTCGATCTTCTCCTGATGAGACAGCGATGGTACTGCGCTCAACAGCTCTGCGAAGGACATTGGAGATCTCCAACATTGAGGATCAGGGACAACGGTATCCCTGGCTCTCTGTCACTTATCCGATATGAAGGGGTATGGTGGAGACCATGCGCTGAGCAGCCGGCCAGCAGATCGGACCTGACCGATGGGACTGGTTGAGCTTTGTGAACTGGGCTGGTCAATGTGCCAGGAAAGAGCCAAAAGCACTATCCGGGCGATTCTGAGATCTCGAAAAGGAAGGTTTCAAGTTAACTGGGGCGGAGGGGCTCGAACCCTCAACCGTCGGCTTCAAAGGTTGCTGCTCCACCGATTGAGCTACACCCCAATGGTCGCAGAGGTGGGACTCGAACCCACCACCTCCCGGAGATCTGTTCCGGGCGCTCTTCCCCATGAGCCACTCTACGTAGCATCGCAGCGATAGGAATCGAACCCACACAATCCTGAACATGAACCAGGACGCTCGACCACCGAGCACGCTGCGAAGACGTCAAGGGGGCGGGACTCAACCCCGTTGTGGAGCAACGCAACCTCCTGCGCCCAGGACAGGAACGCTACCAATTGCGCCCCCTTGGCAGAGTCGCAGAGGTGGGAGTCGAACCCACAACGATCTGGGTATGAACCAGACGCCCGTCCACCGGGCCTCTCTGCGAAAACCAATGGGGAGATGGGACTTGAACCCATAACCAGTGGCTTCAAAGGCCACCGCTCTGCCAATTGAGCTACTCCCCAGGAATTTCGTCGAACTGTTCGCTGTTCTCTGCCTCTCTCTGGTTGAAGAATCGTCGAACACTTCGACGAAGATCGAATAAAGTCGGGATGGCGGGATTCGAACCCACGACCTCCGGTCCCCCAGACCGGCGCGCTAACCAGACTGCGCCACATCCCGTAGATGCCTCTCAGTTCGAGTCGAAACACGGTTTTGATTGCGATTGTTGAGCGACTCCGACATCGCGTGTCGGAGGCGGGATTCGAACCCACAACATTCTGTTCCCAAAACAGAGACTCTACCTTGCGTGTATGTGAATCCAGGTTGAACTGACAGGCAAGTCGGGGTGGCTGGATTCGAACCAGCGA
>JBCBLB010000765.1:0-4376 GCA_038520555.1 Myxococcota bacterium
GTTGCGCAGGTCCGCGACATTGTCGGCGATGCGTCGGTCGAGGTTGACCAGCTGGCCCATCACCAGCTCGGCGACGGCGACGGCGTTCTTGCCGGGGCAGTTGGCGACATAGATGCCCCGGCTGGAGGCGAAGGCGACGTCGATGGTGTTGACGCCCGCACCCGCGCGGACGATCAAGGCGAGCGCCGGGGCGGCCTGGATGTGCTCTGGCCGGACCTTCGTCGAGCGCACGACCAGCACCTGGGGATCGTGGGTGGACAACGCGTCGAACAGGGCCTGTTCCTTCAGGCTGGCGTCGACGGTGACCGCGCAGCCGCAATCTTCGAGTCGTCCGGGGACCTCCTCGGCCAACTTATCGGCGATCAAAACACGCATGAAAAGACCCTCCTGGGGCAACGGTTGGAGGGGATTGTATCGTCTTGCTGTCAGGTCGCTGTCATACAGATCGGGTCAGCCGACCGGGCGCCGGTTCCGTCTCCTTGAGGGAACACAGCACCGTGGCGCAGCGACCGCTGGTTGCGCGCAGCTCTCGCGTGAGGATGCCTGGATGGCTCGGATCCTGACTGTCGATGATGAACCGCAGATCGGCGCGTATATCGGTCGTGCGCTGCGCCGGGCGGGGCACGAGGTGCATGAGACCGCGGGCGGACCGGCTGCCTTCCGCCTCGCCGGCCATCGAGCCTTCGACGTCGCCATCGTAGACTACGCGATGCCCGGGCAGGACGGGCTGGCGGTCCTACAGCGGCTGCGCGAGATGCAGCCCGGGTGTATGCGCATCCTCGCATCGGACATGATCGATCGGCCCGTCGCCATCGATGCGATCAACCGCGGCGAGATCAGCCGGGTGCTCGAGAAGCCCTTCGACCCCACCACCCTGGTCGAGACCATCGATGAGATCCTCGACATGCGGCGGCGCCTCGATGAGCTGGTCCAGGTCCAGCGGATCGCTGCCCATCACGAAGAGCGCCGGGTGCTCACCCGCTGCCTCAACGGCTCGGACATCTCCCTCGCCCTGCAGCCGATCATCTCCACACAGACCCGCGAGATCGTCGCCTTTGAAGCCCTCCTTCGGAGTGCGCACCCCTCGCTCAACGGGCCGCTCCCGCTCCTGCGGGCCGCCGAACAGCATGAGATGCTCGGTGAGCTGGCCGATGTCGTCTTCGCGCATGCTGCAGAGTGGCTCTCCGCGCTGCCGCCGTCGATGAAGCTGTTCATCAACATCCACCCCGATGAGTTATCCGACACCGAGGGCTTCAGCGCACGACTGCAGCGGCTGGCGCCCTGGGCGGAGCGCGTCGTGTTGGAGCTGACCGAGCGGCGGAAGCTGCAGCAGGTCGCCAACTGGGAGCAGGCGATGGCGCGGATCCAGGACATCGGGATGCAGCTGGCCATCGATGACCTGGGGAGCGGATACAACGCGCTGAGCCTGCTGACCGTCCTCCGCCCGCAGTATGTGAAGGCGGACATGAGCATCATCCGTGGCGTGGACACCGACCCCAGCCGGCGAGAGATCGTCGCGCTGTTGCAACGGCTCTCGCAGGCGACCGGCGCCCGGCTCATCGCCGAAGGTGTCGAGACGCCCGGTGAGGCCGCGGCCCTGGTGGGCTGCATGGTGCCGATGCTCCAGGGATACCTGTTCGGCCGGCCGTCGGCGGACCGCGATGAGGTGCGCCAGTGGGCCGGCCAGTCCAAGAAGACGATCCTCTCTGATGTGGCCTGACGCGGAGGTCTGGAGGGTGTGTTACCTGTCGACTCCCTGAGGAGTCGACAGACCATGCCGCAGATCTTCGCCGGGAGCGCGCAGTACCCTCGTGACACCCAACAACCGGTCGTCACCATCGGCAACTTCGACGGGGTCCACCGCGGGCATCTGCATCTTTTGGGCCGGCTGAAGGAGCGCGCCGCCCAGCTCGGCGCCCCCAGTTGTGTGTTCACCTTCGAGCCGCCGCCACGGGTGCTGCTCGCGCCCCAGCAGCGAAAACCCAGAATCATGCCGTGGGATGAAAAGATTCGCCAGCTCAACCTGCTGGGCATCGACCACGTCGTCATCGAACGGTTCACCCGCGCCTTCGCCCAGCACCCGCCCGAGTGGTTCATCTCTGAGATCCTTCAGCGACGACTCCGCGCCCGCGCCCTGGTTGTCGGCTATGACTTCCGATTCGGCCGCGCCCGCGGCGGCGATGTCGGACTGCTTCGGCGAACCGTCCCGCACCTGCCCGTCGATCAGGTCCGCCCGTTCACGGATGGCGAGGACGTGATCAGCTCCTCGGCGATTCGGCGGCTGGTGGTTGCAGGCGACGTGGAGAAGGCAGCCCGGTTCCTTCAGCGGCCCCATAACCTGGTCGGAACCGTCATCGCGGGTGACAAGCGGGGGCGGAAAATGGGCTTCCCCACTGCCAACCTGGAGACCGACGACGAACTGATCCCCAGGTCGGGCGTCTATGCCGTGCGCGCCCGCATCAACCGCGGCGACGAATGGCTGCCGGCGGTGGCCAACCTCGGCACCCGGCCGACCTTCGACGGCCGGCGGTTCCTCATTGAGGTGCACCTCCTCGACTTCCGCGGCGACCTGTATGGCCATGAGCTGCAGGTCGGCTTCATCGGACGACTCCGCGACGAGCAGCGGTTCGCCAACAGCGAGGCGCTGGCGACGCAGCTTCGCGAAGACGTCGCAGCGGCGCGGGCGGTGCTCGCCGCCGCTTCATGACCACGGGGCCGATCTCACTGCTGGTCGCCGACCCAAACGTCCGCGGACGGTTGGCGGTCGTCGACGCCCTGCGCGGCGCCTGCGCGGTGCACATCCCGGGGCCCGGCGAGAGCCCGCTCCGGGCCCTCCGTCGGATTCACCCTGCCGTCGTCCTCCTCGCCGTCCCCCGTGGACGCGCCAACGAAGCGGTGCGGACCTGTCGGATCATGAAGACCGACAGCAGCAAGCCCCCGCGGGTCGGCCTGTTGGATCCCCGGAGCCGCCTGCTCTTCCCTGAACGATCGGTCTCTGCAGCCCTCGCGGACGGATACATCGGCGGCGCCCTTCATACACAGTCGCTCCTTGACTTCGTCCAGGCCCTCCACAACGGCGACCGACCGATGATCCAGCCGCCCCCCTCCAGGACAACGCTGCGTCGGCTGATCGATCGCGTTCGACGAAGAAATCAGGGCGATCTATGACGGGCGCTTGAGCTGGCTATGACGGGCGCTTGAGCTGGTGTTTCTTCATCAGCCGAGTGATGGTCTTCCGATCCATCTGGGCAGCCCGGGCGGCGCGCGAGACGTTGCCGTCGTGACGGGCGAGCAGATCGATGAGGTACTGACGCTCGAACGCTTCGATGAGCTGCTCTTTGGCGTCCTTGAACGGCAGGTCTGCGCTGGTGTCGGCGTGGATCACCGACTCACCGCCTTGTATGGCGTTGGCATCCGGGCGAAGCGATTCGGGCAGCGCGTCGAGCGTGATCTGGTCGCCGTCGCAGAAGGGCAGGGCGCGGACGATGCAGTTCTTTAATTCGCGAATATTGCCTGGCCAATGGTAGCTCTGGAAGATGCTGAGCACCGCCTCCGAGACGAACCGGACGCCGGGGTTGTAGTTGGCGCTCTGGAGCATATGGTGAATGAGCAGCGGGAAGTCGCCGCGCCGATCCCGCAGCGGCGGCAGGTGAACTTCAACCACCGCAAGGCGGTAATACAGATCTTCGCGGAACGTGCCCCGATCGACCGCGTCCCGGAGCGCACGGTTGGTCGCTGCCACGACGCGGACGTCGACGGGTTTGGGCCGGCTGTCACCCAGCCGTCGGACCTCACGCTGCTCCAACACCCGCAACAGTTTGGGCTGAAGCTCCACGGGCAGCTCTCCGATCTCATCGATAAAGATCGTGCCCCCATGAGCCAGCTCGAAGACACCAGGCCGCTCGCCGACGGCGCCGGTGAAGGCTCCGCGTCGGTGGCCGAACAGCTCGCTCTCGATGAGGTTGTCCGGCGCCGCGCCGCAGTCAAAGACCACGAACGGACCGCTTGACCGAGATGATCGGGCGTGGACTGCGCGGCTGGCCAGCTCCTTGCCGGTGCCCGTCTCACCGGTGATCAGCACCGTCAGGTTGGTCGGTGCGACCCGCTGGAGGACGCCGAACACCTGCCGCATCGCCACCGAGGTCGCCACCATCCCCTCAAACGACACCTCCTCAACCGGGGTGATGTCGATGACTTCGTCCTGCTGGGTGAGCAGCATCTCGGTCCGACCGACCTTGAACCGCGTCTCCGGGCCCAGAAAGACTTCTTTGATGCGGACGGGGCCGACGAAGGTGCCGTTGGTGCTCTTGAGATCGCGCAACAACATCCCCATCGGGGTCCGCACGATCTCTGCATGTCGGCGAGAGACGGTGGGA
>JBCBLB010000069.1:0-21407 GCA_038520555.1 Myxococcota bacterium
TACTGGACGTTCGAAGGCGGCGCGGAGCGGCTGCTTCGGATCGATCTGGCGGCTGGAGACTGGGAGAGCATCCCCGCACCGCGACGACCAGATATCCAGTATGAAAGTAAACATCTGATCCCGCAGGTGGACGCGCAGGGGGAGGTATACTTCAAGAGCGGTGACCGGATCCTTCGCTACGATGGTGAGTGGCATGAGTCCATCGAGAGCCCACTTGACGCCACGCTCGATCGACTGATTCGGGTCGATGACACCGTCCTCTTTGAGGACATCGAGCAGCGCGTGCGGTGGGTGCGGTGGGAGCTCCGGGACACGACCGACGCTGTCGACACCCTGCGAATCGGTCGCTACGACGAGCGCGCGGAGACCTTCGACGTCTCTCCAGATCCATGCGAACCTGATCCTGAAGGACAGCCGATGTGGATCGACGGCGCGTTGTGGTTGTACAACGACGGAGTCCTGACACGTATGGCCGCAGACGATTGACGGCGGAATCCCCTCAGGCCTCCGGGCGCTGACGCTCATCGGTTGACCCCGATCGTTTCAGAACTGACCCATCACCGCTTGAGGTGAGCGAATACGTCGTGGTCACCCTTAGTTTTTTAGGGTCTGTTCTGGCACGCTCGATCGTCAAACGATCTACCGGAGCGGTTTCCGTCGTTGTCGTGCGATCACGCTTATGCCGATCAGGATCCACAGGCGGCCGAGGGTGTGATTTGGGTGGCTCGCACATCCTCCCTCGCAGCCCGGCTCAGGGGGCGTCGTCGGCTCATCGGTGTCGTGCACCCGACGCCGAGAACACCTCAACGATGCCTGGAAACCCGATGCCCGATAGATGCACCGCGCCCCCACCCCGCGATACCCCATCACCCTTTATCCAGCGTCACTCCGAGCTGTGTGCGACGACTGCAGCGTCGCATTGCTCGGCGTTGTTCCCATGGAGTGAGGCGTCTATCTTGCCTTGAGGTGGTCTCTGAGGAACGCCTGGGTCTTGCTCCAGGCCTCCTCTGCGGCGGCCTGATTGTAGCGCTGGCTGGAGGGATTGGCGAAGGCGTGGGCGGCGTCGAAGATGTGGATGGTCAATGGTGTGGTCGCCGGCCGCGCCTCCTCGAAGGCGCGGATGCTATCGAGCGGGATGCCGGCATCCTGCTTGCCGAAGATGCCCAGCACCGGATGGTTGAGCGAGGCGAGCTGTGCAGGCACGGTCTGCAGACGCCCATAGTAGATCACCGTCGCCTCCAGAGGCAGGATCAGCCCTGCCCGCAGTGACCAGCTTCCACCGAAGCACCAGCCGATGGACCCGACGCGAGAGGCCTGGATCGCAGGATCCTCCCGAAGGTAGGTATGCGCGGCCTGGAGGTGGGCTTCGGCTGCCTCCTCATCGACGGCCTTCATCAGCGTCATGGCCTCGTCCGCGGAGGTGCCCACCTTGCCATCGTAGATGTCGACCGCGAGCGCCGTATAGCCGTCTGCGGCGAGCCGGTCGGCCCACAGCTTGATGTGTTTGTTCAACCCCCACCATTCGTGGACGACCAGCACCGCTGGGCCGCCCGCCACAGCGTCCTCTGGGCGGGAGAGGTAGACGGTCCGACCATCGCTCAAGGTGATCGACTCGCCAGTGAGACGCTCATCGCCTTCCGCTTTGAGCTCGTGCATCGCCTTGAACTCCGCCTCGGTCAGGAGGCCGGGCTGGGCTGGCGACGCCGGCACGGCGCCAGCGTCGTCTTCGACAACAGGCGCCGGAGCCGGCGATGTCTGTCGTGGCTCCTTATTGCAAGCCAACAGTCCGAGCAGCAAGATGATGTGGGGGCGCATGGTTCCCTCCGCGCAGTGGACACGGAGAGAGTAAAACACGTGTTGATGACGCCGGAGCTGCTCGGCCAGAGACCACGACGCCAACGATCTCGGCGCGATGGGCTCCGCCACCGCTGACGGTAAAATCTTCCTCGCCTCCCACTCGCGGTTGGGGTGCCGAGGGGATGCAGTCGACGCACCCTGTGGGTTACGCTTCGGATATGGCGATCGATCCCGTCACTACAGCGGTAGTCGCGCTGGCTGCCAGTATTATGATCATCCCCGCGGTGATCAGCGAGCGAATGAAGCGAACCCACCAGTTTGGGGTGGTAAAGATCGGTTGCAGCGTCTGCGGCCGTGAGGATGTCGAGGATCGGGGGGCGGGCAGTTACCGCTGCCGCCACTGCGGCTATGACACCGACATCGATTATCCGAAAGACATCCGTCGCACGCACCATCAGCTTCAGGAGCTGGCCATCGCGATACAGAGCCTGGAGTCCGCTGCCCATAGCTTCAAACACAGCAACTTTGCCCCCCAAAAGCAGGAAGATCCAGAACGACGCGAGCAATATCGCCTCGACGGGTACGAACAGATACAGGAAGTGATCGATCTGCTGCTCGGGGTTGTGGGCGCCCATGAACGAATCGGAGAGGCGATCTCTCTGCTGGGATCGGCACAACCTTCTGACTCCAGTTTCTCTGCAGGCGAGCTGTCTACCCAAGATGGTCACGACGCTTTGGATGCCATCTCAAGGGCGACCCCGATCATCGTAACGTCTCGAAGAGCGCTCCTCGATCAGCTGATCTCCTGATGTGAGCCGACGTCCCTCATCATCGTGAACGTCGGCTTCCAGGGAGCACCCGATCAGGTCTGTATCACCCGAACGCTCGATGTGTTGGCGTCTGCACTGCAGAGGTGATCGGCTCCGACTGTGAGCGCAGCCGGTCTTCGTGCGCTGCGTATGGTTGGGACAAGCTGGGACACACAGCAAACAGGCGATGGCGATACCGTTACGTTGCACCGACGGTTTCCCGATACACCCCCCTCCACTGGAGTCCGTGACATGTCCGCCACTCGCCTGTTCATCGTCTTCTCGCTCTTTGCGTATTCCAACGTCGCGGTCGCGGAGGAGAAGCTCATCGCCTCGTCAAGCGAAGGCTGCGCCCTGTACATCGATGGAACCGATCTGATCGTCAAGGGCTGCAACGTACATGTGCGGAACGGAGACGGCGATACGAATTCCGTCAACGGCCTGGGAAACCTTATCGTGGGTTACGACGAGGGACTCGCGGCCAACAAGACCGGCAGCCACAACCTGGTCGTCGGCCCTGAGCACCGCTACTCTTCTTATGGCGGCCTGATCGGTGGGGCAAACAACGCCGCATACGCACCGCACAGCAGCGTAACCGGCGGCACAGAGAACCGGATCAACGAACGCTATGGTGCCATCTCTGGCGGTCGCCACAGCGTGGTTGATGAGAAATATGGTTCGATCAGCGGGGGGCACTACAACGTCGCGATGGGCGAATATTCTTCGATCAGTGGTGGGTATCATAACATCGCGATGGGGGATTCGGCGGTCATCAGCGGCGGAATACACAACGTCATCCACAGCAGCGGGAAGTACGCCTCTATCACAGGCGGCAGAGAGAACACCGTCTCCTCCAGTTATGGCGCGATTCATGGCGGCTCGGTCAACTTCGTCCAAGGCGCTCATGCGGTCATCGTCGGCGGTGATGGGAACATCGCTCGGGGCAACACCAGCGTGATCGGCGGCGGCTCCATCAACACCACTGCGTTGTATGCGCCATACAGCTTCATCGGAGGGGGCTTCTCCAATCAAACCACGGAAGATTACAGCTATGTCGGAGGGGGCGGATACAACACCGCAAGCGGATACATCTCCAGCGTGACCGGTGGGCGGAACAACAAAACCACCGGAAGATACGCAACGGTCTATGCGGGGAATGGCTATAGCGCGACGGGAACAGACACGTACGCTCCCTGAAAACAGATCGCGGACTGATGCTCGCTCGCGGTGAGGCGTTACCCACTCCTGACATCGAAGCCAGGAGTGGGAATGACGACACACAGCAGGATCTTTCGCGATGATCTCCTGAAAGGACAGGTGGCCGTTGTCACTGGCGGCGGCTCGGGGATCGGGGCCTATATCGCCCATGAGCTGGGTCAGCTCGGCGCGAACGTCGTCATCGCCTCGCGGAAGAAGGAGCGGATCGAGTCCGCGGCGGCGGGGTTGTCGAAGGCCCTCGGCCGAGAGGCGCTCGGGCGGGTGTGTGACATCCGCGACCGCGACTCCACCACCGCCCTCGTCGAGCAGACCCTTGCCCGGTTCGGCCGGCTCGACATCCTCGTCAACAATGGCGGCGGCCAGTTCCTCGCCCCGGCCGAGTTTATCCGCCCCAAGGGGTGGGACGCGGTCATCCACACGAACCTGACCGGCACCTGGAACCTCACCCGGGCAGCGGCAGACCAGTGGATGCTCAAGAACGGGGGGCGAATCATGAACATCACGATGATGACCCGCCGGGGCTTCCCTGGGATGGCCCACTCCGTCTCCGCGCGCGCCGGGGTCGAGGCGATGACCCGCACCCTGGCCATCGAGTGGGCCACCTACGGCATCCTCATCAACAGCATCCAGCCCGGCGTCGTCGCCAGCAACGGCCTGAACAACTACCCCAACGGCGTCGAAATGGGCCGGACGACCCAGAAGAATATCCCCCTCAAGCGGCTGGGCTCCTGTAACGACATCGCCTGGATGTGCGCTTTCCTCGCCTCACCCGCCGGCAGCTTCATCACGGGCCAGACCTTTGCCGTCGACGGTGGCCAGCAGCTGTGGGGCGAGAGCTGGCCGATCAACGACCCGGACCCGCTGCCCACGGTCACCGTCGAGCCCATCCCCTGGGAGATCGACGAGGCCTGACTACCAGGGCAGCGGGCCGCGGCCATCTGCCGCAGCGGTCCAGCAGTGGTCTCCCTGCAAGCAGAGGCGGATCTGTGCCGCATCCTCTCCGGGGAGCCCGCTTCGCTGGCGAACCAGCCGCGCCCGCCCTTCCAAGATCGGACAATCCGCCAGCTGAGCGATGAGGACCGCGGAATCCAGGTCTTCTTCGGCGCCGCGGAGGCCAACGCGGGCGCGGGCGGCGCCCCGAACGACTCGAAGGTGCGCGTCCAGCAGCACCATCTGCCGTTGCTCGGCGAAGCGAATGAGGTCATCGAGCACCCGGGGCAGCGGGGTGGCATCATCGAGCAGCTCGGCCCGCAGCAGCCCAGCCTCGCAGCGGTACAGTCCCGCACGGCGCCGGGCGACGGTCCACAGCTCTGCGGCCTGCTGGTATGCCAGCCGCGCTGCCGCCGGGTCTCCACGGAACAGGGCGACCTCACCGCGGTCGGTGGCCGCGGCGGCGGCGGCGCCGATGGTCTCACGCCGCTGCTGCAGGGTGTCGACGAGGTCGGCATAGATCTGATCTGCGCCGTCCAGATCCCCCACGCGGCGCAGCCGAGAGGCGCTCCGGAAGGAGACCGCAACACGCGCTGGCGGTGGGGCAACGGCTCGAAGCCGCTCCAGGTAAATCTCGCACTCATCGAAGCGGCCCAGGGCAGTGAGGACACCGATCAGGGTGTCGAGGGCCAGGGCTTCGACGCCAGGCGTGGTGGCCTTCTGCAGCGCCTGCACCGCGAGGTCCCGGGCGACCTTGACCTGCCCCGAAGACAGGAGCACATCGGCGAGCTGAAGGTGAAGGGCGGCATCCATCGGTCCGCCCTGGGCGAGGGGCATGGCCTCACGGAGTTGTCGGGCCGAGCGGGCCGGTCGATCCGCGCGCCGCCAGGCGTCTCCAGCAAAGATCAAGGCTTGCAGGCGGATCTCTGGGCGATCGGTGACAGAGGCAAGGGTCTCATAATGCTCCGCCGCCTCTTCCCAGCGTCCTTCCCGGGCAAGCTCCCGAGCCTCGTCGGCCAGCGAACTCAAAACTGCCCCACGATGCCGACGGACTGGAGCCCAACGACCGGCCGCACGGGCGCATCGATGAAGAATCCGGCGCCGGACATCAACACGCCGCCACCGATGAGACCGAGGGTCACCGCCCGTGAGACCTGAAACCGGGCGGTCAGCGTATCGGCGTCTTCCCGATCGATGCTGACCGGATCGGCGCGCGCGTCCTCGATCTCCGAAAATGCAGGCGCAACCACCAGGAAGTTCACGGCCGCACCGCTCACCAGCAACACTCCGCCCGAAACCCGCATCGCCGACCCCAGGTTGAATCCCTTCCCCCCCTGCGCAGAAGGCTGACGTTCAGGTGAACCGACCGCCATCAGCTCGGGGAGCTCATCGGGCCCATCCCCGACTTCTGCGATGGGGTCTGGAGCAGGGTCTGGATTGGGTTCGTCGGTGGGTTCGTCGGTGGGTTCATCGATGGGATCGGGGGTTCCGAACTGCGGGCCGAAGCCGCCGAATTCGTCGATGGGCTCTTCGGCGATGGAGGTGTCGACGCCGCCGGGGCACCGGTCGAGCCACCCGGGATCTTCGGAGAAGCTGGTGAAGAAGCTGAAGGTGCCCTGCTCGCCGGGGCACTGGATCTGGGCGAGGTGGGTGCCGAGCTGAATGACCTGCTCGCCATCGCGGTGGCGGACGCCGTCGACGAAGATCCGGGCTTCGCCGGTGGCTTCAGGGACGAATGTGTCAACGTATCCGCGGCTGCGCACCTCTCCCCGGAGGGCCTCGAACAGGCGAAAGGAGTCGGAGTCTTCGATGAGTTCGCGATCCCAGGGCAGCTCATTGTCGACGGCGAGGGCGAGCCGCCAGGCGTCGGTGTGTGCGCCCTTCTTCCGCTTCCTGGGGATGTTGAAGTAGGCGGCACCGCGGAGGTAATGAATCCGCGCGATCTCGTCCTGGGGGACGATCGTGGTGCGGGCGGGCAGCCCGTCCTCGATCTGGTCGAGCTGGTTGAGGGCGCCCTTGGGATCGCCATCGGCGATCCGGGCCCGGGCCGCGGAGAGGTCATCTGCGATCGGTCCGGCGAACGCAGCGGAGGATCCAAGCGTGAGCCAGAGGACGGTGGCTACTCGCAGCTGCTCTCCCATTCGTCGGCTCCCTGGTCCAGGGCATAGGTGAACGTGCAGGTCTGGCCGGCCAGGGCGTCGAAGGTGGTCCGCTGTGAGTCGTCGGGCCCCTCGATCTTGGCGCGGTACAGCCCGGCGGGCAGACCGACCAGCTCAAGGCTCCCAGAGCCGTTCCACTCTTCTTTATAGGCGCCACCGATGGAGTTGATGGTGACGTTGGCCTGGCCGCCGCGGAGCGTGAGGATGACCGTCCCAGCGTCTTCGCTCTCCGGCCCGACCTGGACCACGCCGCCATCACGGCCCACCGAGACGAACGCTGGGACCGGGTCCGGCTCGTTGATCACGACCGGATCCGGGTCATCGTTGAAGGCACCCGAAGCGACGAGGGCCAGCCCGCCGCCGCCGCCGAGGACCACGATGAACGTTGCCGCCGCAACCAACATCAACCACCGAAGGCCACCGCTGCTGCTGTTGGCTGTGGTGGGCTCGGGCTGGGGCGTGCGGTGCTTGCGATCAGAGGCGGGCGAGACGGTGCCGATGCTGGGCTGGACGGTCTGGGTGAGCTTCCCAGGCGGCGGCGGCGGCGGGCGACGGAGCATCGACGAGCCGCCAGGCGGCGTGTCGAGCACGCCGCCAGGCGGCTCGTCGGCGACCGGAGCGTCGGCGACCGGAGCGTCGGCGACGGTGGGGGACAGGTCGACCGGCTCCGACACCGGCTCGGTGTGGAGGGCCTCGGGGACGGCGGTCCCACCCGAGACGTCTTCGCCTTCGTTCTCTCCCTCACCCTCGTCAAGGTCATTGAAGGTCAGCGTCGAGTTGGCGCGCGGCGAGGGCGCCTCCTTAACCACCCCTCCGGGGTTCTCGGCGTCGAGCAGCTCGGTGAACGAGTTGACGTCTTCGAACAGGGTGCTGCCTTCAAGGGGATCGTGGTGGTCGTTGCGCGCGTTCTGGTGCTCGCGGCGGGCTTCGACGAGAGGCCGGACCACGTCCCGACAGAACCGGCGGAGCGATCCGTCGTTTACCATCTCAGACAGATCTTCCATCAGGTCCAGCACCAACCCGGCGTCGGGGCGTTCCTGCGCTTCGTAGCCGAGCATCTTGAGCACCGCCTCACGAACCTTCGCCGCCACGTCGCCGCTGAGGTCCTCAAGGGGCATGGTCTCGACCCGCTCACGAAGGGCATCATCGAACCGCTCGGGCCGGATGTGGATCTTCCCGTAGCTCTCCAGGGCGAGCAGCTCATAGAGGGTGACCCCGAGGGAGAACACGTCGCCAGAGGGGGCGTCGGGGTCGCCGAGCAGCCGCTCCGGAGCCATATAGGCCTGCGAGCCGAAGGCGAGCGCCTGGGTCTTCGCTTCGCGATCTTCAAAGCGGGCCTGGGCGGTCCCAAAGTCCAGGACCTTGATGTCGCCTTCTTTGGTCAACATGATGTTGGATGGCTTGATGTCGCGGTGAATGAGCCGGAGCGGCTCACCGCCGCGGAGCGGCGGACGATCGTAGGCCGCTTCCAGGGCGGAGGCGGTGGCGGCGATCAGCTCAAAGGTGACCTTGCGCGGGAGCGGCGTGCCGGTCTTGGCGCAGTACGTGATGAGGGTCTTGAGGTCGACGCCGTTGAGGAACTCCATGATGATGGCGCACTGGCCGTTGATGGAGGTCAGATCTTCGACGCGGATGATGTTCCGGTGGTGGAGCAGACCGAGCACCCGGGCTTCGTCACGGGAACGCTGGACGATCTCCTCATGACCAAGCCACTTGCCGTGCAGCAGCTTGATGGCAACCACGCTGGAGAAGTTGTTGTCGGTGATCATCTCGGCCATATAAACGCGACCGAAAGTTCCCTCAGACAACTGCTTGAGGAAGCGAAACCGACGACGAGGCTCCATGGCCGGACTGCTCATAAAAAGATGCCGATTGGTTGAGAGCCGCTCAACCTGTAGACGTGCCGGCTGAGTATATCGCGCGCGTCACCACATCTCACCCCTCACCCCCCACAGATGCCCTCCTCGCTCTGCGCGATCTCTACGACCAGGTGCATCAGCGCGAAGTAATCGACCACGAATTCGTCGATATAGCTGTATTTCTCTTTCACATCATCCCATGACCACCCACTCATCGACCCGACCCTCCAGGGGCGCTCGTTCTGAAGGAGCGCCTGCTCGTTGCGGGTCATGACAGCAGCGACGGCCATCAGAGTCGTATCCTGCTGCGGCTCATCGCGGATCTCTGCGGTGCGGTAGATCTCCCCGATGGGCGACGCCGCTGCCCACTCGCCCTTCTCCAGCATGCTGACCGACCGCATCCGGATGGGCCGCCGCCGGGTCCCATCGACTTCCAGCAGATACGGCAGGGCATAGTACCGGGGGCGGCGCTCGCTGATCTTTCCACACAAATCGTCCGTGATCTCAAGCGGATCCGACGCATCCCGGAGCAGCGGCGCGATGCGGCTGCCGTGCTCGGCTTCGAGATCGCCAAGCTTTCGGATCGTGCGCTTGATCTGACCGTCATCAAGGCCAAACGCGGCGAAGTTGCTCTCCCGCTCGCTGCTGACATAGTTGATGTCTCGCAGCCGGTCGACGTTGTTGTGGACGTTGTCGATCGCCTGGGGCAGCGGGGTGATGTCCTCATAGACCAGCAGGTAGGTGATCCCCACCGTGAGGGCGAGCAGAGTGGCGAGGGTCATCAGGGGGCGCAGGTTCATCTCCGCGGCCTCACTTGCTGAGCTGATCGATAGTGGGGACCGTGATCTCCGAGCAGTACGAGTCCCCGAGCAGGTAGACCTCCCAGGGGTTGAACGCGGGGTTGTCCCCATGGTTGGCGGCGTAGTAGCAGACCGCCAGCAGGTGCTCGGCGACGATGTTGTAGCCGTAGTGCTGGGTCTGGTTGGGCAGCACGCCGCCGCAGGTCTCGAAGGTCGTCAAGACCGCGTGTGGATCCTTCTCGTTTTCATTGCAGGTGATGTTCTTGCCATAGAAGTCCGGCGCGTTGGGCTGACCGGTCTTCTTGAGGTGGCGCCGGTACCGCTGGAGGATGTTGTTGCGGCGCTTGCCGGTGAAGGCGGAGTCGTCGAAGCCCGCGTTGTGGGCGAGGATGGCCATCTGGACCACCGAGCCGGAGTCTTTGGCCTCCGGATGCTCCCAGGCCTGCTTGAGCATCTCAATGGCGGCCCGGGTCGAGGCGGTCAAATCCCGCCGCTCGTCGACCTGACACCGCTCGATCTTACAGGAAGGGCCGCTCGAGTTGACATACTCCGCGTTCTTGATGATCCCCGGCGGGGTGATGATGGCGGTCGGCCGCCAGAGCACGTTGGTGCCCTTGAACTTACAGCCGCTGACCTCCAGACCCAGGCGGTTGGCGGTCTCGGGCATGAACTGCCAGTAGCCCTGGGCGCAGACATAGGACTTCGCGTCACGGTTGTAGCGGGACTCCCAGTAAGGGATGGCGGCAAAGACCGTCGGCAGGTTCGCCTCTCGGAGGGCGGTCACCACGTCGGCGTAGTCATCGGTTATCTCTTCGAGCTTCCGGTAGAAGCGGAAGTTTCGGTTGTGCATCTTCATCGACGCGACGGTATACCGGAAGAAGGTCTGGTCCCAGTTCTCGGGCTTATCCAGCATCTTCAGCCCAGACTCCTGCACGTTGAAGCGCATCACGAAGTCGTCGAAGCCCTGCTCAAGCCCCTGCAACGTCGATGGCTTGATCTCCGCGATGTCGTTGGCCACGAGGTACGGCACATACTCCACGCCTTCCATGACCGGCCCGGGGATGGAGGGCTCCGGCCGGAAGGTGACGGCGACGATGACGCCCATCGCGGTCAGGGTGGTCATCATCAGGGCGAGGACGGCGGGGATGAACCACTTGGGGATCCCCCCCTGGGTGTCGAGCTGCTCGATGCGGGTGGGCTTGACGGAGGGGCCGACGTTCTGCCCCGCCTGCTGGGACTCTGCGATGATGTCGCCACGTTGCCAGACCCCCAAACGCCTGCACTCTACGAATTCAACGGTGGCGCCGCGGTTCGGGGAGCCGAGGTGAAACACCGCCCCCGGCGAGAGGTACACCGGACCGTGGAGGGTCTGCAGATCGGACCAGGTGACGTTGGCGTGGGTGGCGACCCGGACCTGGTTGGTGCCGATGGGGGTGATGGACACGCTGGCCCCATCATAGGCGGTGATGGTCGCCTGGACGCTGTCGAGGCCCCGGTAGCCGTCGAGCATCAGCCCGCCAGGGCCGGGATCTGCGCCCATCCGGACGACCGGGCCACGGGCGACGATCTCCCCCTGGTATGACATCGGGCCGCCCAAAAACCGCAACACGACGTCCCAGCGCTCCTTGCTCATCGCGCGCCTCGCTTCACCACCCGCAGCCGGAGCAGCCCCGCGCCACCCCGGACATCGTCGAGTATCGCATAAGGCTCCATGACCTGACCATTTGCTTCCAACGTCCAATCCCCCGCGGGCAGCTCCAACCACGCCGCGAGGTGATCGACGAGGCTGACCACCGGCACCGCCACGCCCACCGGCGCCACGAACCGCGCCGGCGCCGCGCCGCCGCTGACCTCAACGTCAGCCTGCCGGGTCACGTTCGGCACCAGCCGGAGCGTATAGGTCTTCTGAGAATCGATCTGGCTGAGCCGATATGTCGCTGGCACCCGCCGGCCGTCGACCTCCATCCGATACCATCCGGAGATTCGGCCGCTGAGGTCGGTCCGCACCGGCAGAACGTTGCCCACCAGCCACGCGATCGCTTCGGCGGTGGACGCCGACAACGGCAGCCGGATTCGCACCGTTCGTCCCCCTGGCCCCCGCAGGAAGCTGAAGGTCTCGACCCCACCCTTGCCCGATGAGACCGCGATCCCATCAGGAGGCCGCTCCAAATCCACCGCCGCCCGGAACGCCAGATGCCCAGCGATCTGGCGAACTTCTTCGGGCAGCTTCGCCAGCATCGAAGCGGGGCCGCTCGGCTGTGCGCGGTCCTGCGCGTCGTGGACCGTCGCCCGGACCGCGTCCAGGATCGCGTCCTGTTGCGCCGAAAAATCCACCTGTGAAGGCGCGCTCTGTTCGCCCAGCGCATCGCTGAGTGCCGCCAGCAGGCGCGCTTCGAGCTGTGTCATCCGTGCGGATTCTGCGGATCGCGACGCCTCCAGCGCTTCAGCCAGCTTCGTCTGGAGCGAAGCGACCAGGGCATCCTGCTGGGCAGCCGCTGCGGTCGCCCGGGCCTCTTCCGCGGCGGCGCGCTGAAGCTCAGCCTCCACAGCCAGCGCAGCCTCATCAGCGCGCCGCTGCTCGGCTGCTCTCGCCAACCGTTGCCGCTCCGCGGAATCCTTCTTCGCAGCGCCTGCAGCAGCCCTCTTGGCCGCATCAGCGGCCCGCTTCTTTCGGGCCGCCTCTTCTCGGGCCTTCTTCTTCCGCGCCGCAGCTTCGGCTTCGGACTTCACCTTCGCCTCCGCCGCAGCCCGAAGGCGGGCCTCTTCGGCTTTGCGCTTCGCCTCTGCTTCGGCTTCAGCCTTGCGTTTCGCCGCGGCCTCCGCTGCAGCCTGCTTCCGCGACGCGTCTTCCGCCTCTGCCTTCGCTTTCGCCTCTGCCTTCGCCCGGGCTTCCGCCTCCTCTGCAGCAGCTCTGGCTTCCGCCTCAGCTCTGGCTTCTGCCTCGGCCCTGGCTTCTGCTTCGGCTCTGGCTTCTGCTTCGGCTCTGGCTTCCGCCTCGGCTCTGGCTTCCGCCTCGGCTCTGGCTTCTGCCTCAGCTCTGGCTTTTGCCTCTGCAGCGGGATCCTCGGCAGGCGGTCGGTTGGCGCGCAGGCTGGCGAGGCTCTGCGAGAGCATCTTCTCGACGTCGGTTTGTCCACGGCGCCGCGGCGCACGACGCGACCGTCCAGGCGTAAACCGTGGCTTGTCGGCCTCAGCAGGGGACTCCGACCGAGAGGGCGGCTCGACGGAGCCCGAGCTGCGCAGGATCTGTTGGACCGCGTCGGCGTCGGAGCGCCGGTTTTCATCGCGCACCGATGCCTGCTCTGGGCTGAAATTCGAGGACGATGCGCGAATCCGTGCGAGCAGATCTGCAGCGTTGTCTGCGCTGGTGCGCAGTGGCGCATCGGGCGTCTTGGGTGGCTCGGGCGCTTCAGACAGCGACTCCCGCTCACGGCCCGACGACCGCCGGCTGCGGCTGGGCTTGGACCACCGGCGACCGGCTGAGGTCTTCGGCTCAGGTTCCAAAGCCGGTTCGGGGGCCGGCTCCAGCGCGGGCTCTGGCGAGGGCGTCGATGCCATATCGTCACGAGAACGTCGCACGTCACGCCGAGAGCGGCTGGGAGCGCTCCACTTCTGCCGACGCCCGCCATCGTCGGCGCCACCGCTTTCCCCATCGCCATCATCGAGCATCGACTGGAGGCGATCCTTGGAGAGCATCAGGGTCTTGCCGCTCTCCAGGGTCTGACCGGTGCGGTTGCCCCGCGCGCTGACCCGGGACATCAGCTCCATGAGGCTCACCCCTTCGGCCTCATTGCTGGACAGCAGATCCCGAACAGAACGGATGAAGTCCTCACCGGAGTGAAACCGATCGTCCATTTCGGGGCGGAGGGCCTTGGTGAGCAGCTCCCGGATGCCCTGAGGCAGCTTGTCGCGGAACCGGAACAGCCGCCGGCTGCCCTCTCCGCGGGCGGCCTGCTGACGGATATCGTTGACCAGCCCGTCGTACACTGGCCGGCCGGTCATCAGCTCGAACGCGATCAAGGCGAGGCTGAACAGATCGCTGCGCACATCTTCGGGGGCGAACTCGATCCGCTCCGGCGGGCAGTAGCGGAACGAGTCCTCGCGGGGGATCCGGCTGTCGTCCTCATGGAAGGTGAGGATCTCGACCTGGGGAAGGGCGTAGCCGATAATCTCCACCTGGCCGTCCTTCTTGAGCATGATGCGCCAGGGGGTCAGCCCGCCGTGGGAGTAGACGCCGTCCATCTCGCCACGCTCAGCCGCGTCGAGGAGGATCTGGCCGGCCTCATACATCAGCTCCAGGCCAGCCCGGAGGTGGCCCTCGGACTCGCCGAGATCGGTGAGGGTGCGGATGACCTCAGCGACCGACCAGCACTGGCCGGTGGGGTAGATGAACGCCCCACCGGCCGAGTCGCGGATCTTCAGCTCACTCAAGCCAGTGACCAGCGGCGACTCGAGCAACCCCATCACCACATCAAGGGAGTCGTTGAGCGCCCGATGGGTCCGGTACTCAGAGTGAAACACGATCGCGGTGTGCCGCAGCCCATTGGCCGCGTTCAGCTCAATCAAGTCCGACGCCGGTCCCCGGAGCTGGCGTCCAGTGACGGTCAAGCCTGCTATCGTCTCCTCCATACCTCACCCTTCTCGCCGTGTTGACATCGCTGCTCGGCAACCAACTCTAACAAACGCCCCTCGATAGCGGGTACGATAGCGAAGATGGACACAGGACGGAGCATCCGCGAGCGCCGCCGGGCGGATCCGCTGCGAGAGGTCGACGACGCCCTCCGCGCGCAGATCGAACAGAAGACACCGGACCTCGACGGTCTGGAGCAGGGCGAGCTGTCCAACGACCGCGCCTCAGGGCTACAGGCTGCGCTGGGCAACCAGACCATCCTCAACCTGATGAACCAGCTTGGCCAGGCCTCCCACGCGGTCAACGCCCTGGACGCCGAAGCCGAGCAGGAAGAGGCGGTTGAGGTCGACCTCGACATAGAGTCCGACCAGGAGATCGCCGGCGATCAGGAGCTGCATCTTGTTGGCGGCGGCGGTGGCGCAGGCGGGGGTGGGGGCGCAGGCGATCCATGGTCGGTGGGCATGCTGTTCGGCGGCGAAGACGATCCGGAAGACGCCCCGATCCGACCACGGCGCCTGAAGCGGTCCCCGATCCGAAGCTTCGTCCTCCCGCCCAACCCCGATGAAGCGGACCTCAACCCGCCCTCGCCGCCAGGGGTGCCCGACGCGGTGGACAAGGCCTTCGTCATCCCACCGAATACGACCATCGAACGGTGGGGGGACAGCACCTACCAGGCCGTCGAAGCGCCGCTGTGGCATCTCCACCTGCTCCTCAACCGTGAGATCACCGCTGAGGGGCTGATTCACGAGGACGGTCCGTCTGATCCGATTCATCGTCCCGCCGCAATCGGTCGCTTCCTCGCAGAAGAGTCCTCGGCGTTGTGGTTCGCGGACCTGTTGCGGGGTCCGGCTTCGGCGCTGTTGCTGGAAGCCGGCGGCTTCGCCGGGGCGGCGGCCCGGCTCGCCAACCTCGCGGTCTGTGCGGAGCGAGAGCTGGAGGTGGGGCTGACTGCAGACCGGGCTTCTGCGCTGGCGGTCTGTCATCACGCATGGCCGCTGGCCGTTCGCGTTGCCCGGAAAGCCGCGAGGAAGGGTCGCCTTCACGCGCTATACATCACCGCTCATGCGCTCGGGATGGCCGATCTGCCCCCGGATCCGCGGACGCGGCTGCCCCCACCGAACCCGATCGGGGGGCGGGCGTTGTCGGCCCTGCTCCCTGAAGGCTACATCCCGGAGATCCCACCGCTGCGGCTGACGCCACCGCCACAACCACACAAACACACCGATGAGGACGTCGCCGCGGTCGATGCGATCATCGCCCGCCTCACTGGCGGGGCGGATCCGGCGGCGCTGCCGGCGTTGCCGGTGGTTACATCGGCCACCATTCGGCCGGTGTTGTATGCCACCAATCATTTGATGGAGGCGCTGGGGCGCGCACAGGTCGAGATCTCCGCGGCAGCGATCGCGGTTCGACTGGTGCGACCCGATGCCGCGGTTCGGTCCACGCTTTACCATTCGGACAAGGCGCTTCGCGAGCTGGCGCGCGGGGTCATCAAGGCGGGCCGGAAGCTGGAGGCGTTGACGGGCAAGCGCCTGCGGGAGGTCGGCGATCAGCCTCAGCAGGCGACCGAGACCCTTCAGGCTTCGGTGCGGGCGCTGCGGGCGCTGCGCGACTGGGCGCTGTCCACGTTGGCCGGCGCGGTCGACGCCGATCCCCTCCCCTCGGCTGCGTAGCCTGTGATGCACGATGCCATCCCCGATCTGCGTGAGGCGCTGTCTCGTCTCGATCCAACGGTCGACGATCTGTCCTCGGCGCAGCCGCTGCTGGATGCGGCGCGTGCGGTCCCGGCTCTGGCGGCAGACTGGCGGATCGCAGCGGCGCGCCTGAACGCTGGGGAGGCGCTCCGGCTGTTGCGCGATGCGCTCACGCATCTTCCGGATCCGGATCGGCTCTCAGAGCGGCAGATGGTGCATGAGCGACTTGGATTGCTCCGCCTCGCGGGCGGCGATCGGGATCGCGGGCGGCATCACCTGGAGGCAGCCCTGACGATCGCGCGGCGGCTGTCCGATCGGCCGTCGATGGGGCGGCTTTCAGGTCGGTTGGGCGCGCTGCTGGTGGGGCTGGGGTTGCCAGATGACGGCGAGCCGCTGCTCATGGACGCGTTGGCGGACGCGACCTGGCGGGGCGACACGTTGCGCGAAGTGGGTCTGTGTACCGTGCTTGCGGCGCTTCGAATGCGTCAAGAGGACTGGGATGCGGCGCGCGGGTTCGGGGCGCGCACGGTGCAGGCGGCGGTGAGTCGGGGCAACTGGCTGGGCGTGGCGGACGGTTTGATCGTCCAGTCGGTCTGCCTGATGCGCCAGGATAAGCCGGAGCAGGCGCTGCAGGTGGTGTTGTACGGCACCCGGCGTCTGACTCAGGCGGGGTCACGGCCCGCGCTCAACCTGTTGAAGGCGCACATCACCGCGCTCCGATCGGAGATGGGCAGTGAAGCCTTTGATGACCTCTTTGCCGCCGCCCGATCTCAGACAAACACGATGTGATCCAGCCGGAATGATGTGATCCAGCCGGAATGATGTGATCCATCCGGAAAGCTCCTCATCCTTCAGGCGACGCGCGCATTGCAAACCGGGCAGAAGCGGTTGTCGCCCCGATAGACCGAGACCCGGGCACGATGGCAGCCGATATGGAAGGCCTGGCCGCAATTGTAGGGGCAGGGCTGGAGGACGTCCGGGGTCACATCGCCGCTGCAGATGCCGCAGGGTACGGCTTGAACCGTCTGCTGAACCTGTTCGACAGGCTTGACCTGCCGAGGGGGCAGCGGTTCGACGGCGCCCCACCACGACAGCCAGCCGATGAACACCCCGACGATGCCAGAGATAAACCCGGGCGCCATGGCGCGGAACAGCGAGGTAAGGTCATACGTCACGATCTCATCGGGGATGACCAATTCCAGCCGCCGGCCGATCGGATCCATTCCCAGGGCGACCGCAGCGGCGAGGATCATCATCATCAGGGCGAGGACCAGCGCGGTGACCACAACGACGGGGCGGCTCCCGGATCCCCCCCAGGCGTGGCGGCCGAAGTTGGTGCACAACAGCCCCAACCCGATGGCGGGTGGGATGACCAGCCAGATGCTGGAGGAGATGGTCAAGGCGACGCCCCAGGCAATGGACCATCCGACCACGAGCATCAAGGTGAGCAGCAGGGTGGGGATGCCGCTGCCGGCGTAGTCGTGGGTCTCAGGGTAGTCGGGGTCCTGCTCGACGATGCCGCTGTCTCGGGGCGGCTCAGGGAGCAGATAGACCAGCTCCCCATCGATAACGCCCATATCATCCAGGTTCTCATCGTCACGCATCAACCGACCGCGGGCGCGGAGCCAATACAGCCGCCGGCTGCCATCTTCCCAGTAGGCGCCCAGGCCAGCGTCTTTGACGATCCGCTGCGAGAGATCCTGGGCAGGCAGATAGCTCGGGACGGTCAGCTCAAGCGTGACCGCCTCCAGATCGACGACCTGAACGACGACGGTGACGGTCCGGGCGCTGGAGCCGTTGGAGCCGCGGGCGCTGCTGGTGGCGTAATCCATACCCGTGATCTAACCCACCATCACCGCTGAGCTTCCACCGTGCGTTCCAGCTCCTGAGAGATCTTGTTGAGGGGTTGCAGCAGCCGCTCGAACCGATCGAACCACCGAAGCCAGATCTCATTGCCCTGATCGGGAGCGGGCACCTCCGCGTTGACGCGGCGCACGAACTCCTTGAACCGGTCGATCGAGTCGATGGTCCGCGACAGGTTGTTGTAGAAGTCGTGGGCGTAGCTGAGCAGTGAGCCAGCGGTCCGATACAGCACCCGGTCGGTGGTCCCTTCTTCAATGAGCAAAAACTCGGCCGAGATGAGGGCGGTGTTGAACGACAGCGTCGACAGCTCAAGCTGTCGCATCAGCGCGGTCCGCATCAGGTTGTTGATGATCTTCTTGTTGATGCGAATGAAGTCGTTGACCCGCGGCTTGAGGTAGCTCTCTGCGGCGCGTTCCTGGCGACCGGCGCGGGGGACGGGCAGCAGAACCTGAACCATCCGTCCCAGGCGCACGTTGATCCGGCACAGCGCGACGGCATCGGGCTGATCCTCGTCGATGGCGTGAAGCCGGGGGGCGCAGCTCTCCAGCACGCGGGCTTCCCGACGCTCATGGGAGTCGAAGATCGGGCGGGCGTGTTCTTCGTCGAGCTGCTCAACATGGAACAGCCAGAGCATATACTCGCCGTCCTTCTTGGGGACTTCGAGCTGCACGCCGACGGCTTCTTCGAGGCGAACCTGCTGGCCGATGCGGGTGATGCCGAAGCCGGCCTGGATGATGGCGACGTAGCGCTTGCCCTTCTGCTGAAGCTCGACCTGAAGGCCCTGGACGATGCCATGGCCGTGCAAAAACAGGTTGTGCCGGTGCAGGTTGTCGCGGTGGTATTGTTGCTCGTCTTCGAGGTCTTTGGCGGTCAGGCACAGCCCCTCGAAGGGGTTGAGGCGTCGAAGGTTGTTGTCAGACTGCATCAGTCCACGCTCTCATCAAACCGAATGGTGAAGGTGACATGCGCGGGCTTCTCCCGGGTAACGATCTGGGAGATGCGCCGCAGGACCGCGGTCGCCCGCTCGCCGAAGCGATCACGGAAACGGTCGCGGGACTCAAGGGTCAGCACAAAGAAGGTGGTCCTCGCCCGGTCGGCGCGCACAATGTAGTGCGCGCTGGGCTCATCGCGGAGGAAGCGCTCCTCAATGGTTCGGCCGCCGGCGAGGGTCATCGCCCCAAGCACGCAGGGGTAGGGCCGGGTGCGCTCCTGCACATCGACCGGCGCGCTGGTGAGCACACGGATGATCTCCTCAACGCCGGCCCGGGTGCCCCGCGTCCGATGCAGCCGAATCGATCGCCGCACCAGCTCTCGCTGCTGGTGCATCGGCAGCGACTCATCCAGCTCAAAGCTTACCCATGACGAGATCCATGGCAGAAACTTGGGATCGGCCATCAACGGATCCGTCAGCGTGGGCAGCTGGTCGATCTTCTCGGTCACGGTGGTCATCAGGTGCTGAAACATCAACAGAAACCGTCGGAACTGATCGTCGCTGTTGGCGGCGGGGTCAGGGGCCTGATCCCGCTTCTGGACCCCATACTGCCGGCGCTGCCGCTCATCGAGCTGCAGGGTGTCCTTCCGAGAGGTCGCTGAGGTCCCCTGAAACAGGCTGGGCAGGAATCGGATGTAAGAACGAACCGGAACATGAAGGACGATCCGATCGCGGCTGCGCAGCGGGGGAACGTCCAGGTCTTCGTCGATCTCTACGAAGGCGCTGGTGGTGACCAGGTCATCAGGGGCGAAGTAACTGGCGGGAGAGCCGTCCGGGAGGGTCCGCTCAGCGCGAATGTAGACCACGGCGCCGCCGGCATGGGGCTGCACCTCAGCTTCGCGCACGTTGCCAGGGGTCTCGCCGCGGCGGGCTTCGACGAGCCGATAGGTGACCGGGTTGCCGAGGTTGCGGTTGAGGAACACCCGGGCGGCGCGGACGGGGAACCCGATGCGAACCACCTCCTGGATATACTGATAGTCCTCATGGGTCTGCCCACGGCGCCCGGCGGGCCCGAAGGTCAGCGCAGTGCTCACCGGGTTCATCGATCCGCCTCCTCGCTCAGGACGCGGACCCGACGGACCATGAACAGATCCTCGTCCCCTTGCAGCAGCAGCTCTGCATACCCCAGCCCTTCCTCCCAGCCAGGCACAGCCCGGGGATCCTTCTTGGACATGTCGTACAGCTGCACATCAACGACGTGCCGCACTTCGGGAATGTCCGAGACCATCCGGGCGAAGTCCTGGGCGTAGAGCGTCCCACCAAACGGCCACCCTTCGCGATCGAGGCCGCCGCGGTAGGGATCGAGGAAGTCGACGACCCACTCGCTGGCCTGCTCACGGATCTGGATGACGTTGGCGTTGGGCCGCAGCCGAAGGGTGAGGCTGACATCGACGGGCATGAACCCGGCGAGCCGAACCACCGGATCGACGTTGATGAGGCAACGTCGCTTGAGGTAGCTGGCGACGTGGTCCCGAAGCCCCGCCGACAAGAACGGATCCGGAACCCGCTCCTCGTCGTTTCGACGCCGGGGGAGGACGACCATCTCGACCTGACCGTCAACATCCATTCGCCCGTTGCATGCGGCCCGGGCGACCTCACCAGAGGCTTCTCGGGCGATGATCTCAAAGTCTGTGCGGGTGACCGCCCGATCCCGGCTGGTCAGCAGGCTGGGCGCCCGCCGAACAATCTCTTCGATGCTCTCCGCGTCCCGGCCCCCGATGGTGGGCATGAGGTTGGTGACAGACACCGAATCACCAGCCCCATCGCAGATCGCGATCTCACCGGGGCCGACGTTGCCCCGAACCCCGGGCACCACACGATAGGTGTCCACGAGGACGTTGTTGCTGCCGGCCGGCAACATCCGCCCGCGGATGCCGTTTCCGAAGGTCAGCGTCCCGTCGACCGGGTCGACGACGAACACCCGCTCGTCTTTCCCTGCGACCTGCAGGTCCTTCTGGGCCACGGCCTGCCACCGGACCATCTCGCCCTCGCCCTCATCAACGAGGACATGGACATCATCGAACTGATCGGAGCGGGGGAAGATCGGCCGCTCCCCCTCCCGATCGTGCAGATACAGCGGGCGGCGGAGAAGCTGGATGGCCTGATGCGGTACCGCGTAGCCGGAGTACCGCTCGGTGCGAACGGTGTGCAGGTTGACCACATCGATGGTGTTGAGCATCGTATGCGTCACCGGCGGCAGCGGCGGAAGTTGCGAGACAGACATCCCCTCCGGCAGCGTAAACCGTCCCCGCAACCAGAAGCCATCCTGCTTGGGATGGGGCGGCACGGTGGGCAGCGGAAACTCCAACACCCCAGAGCGCGACAGCGAGTAGGGCGGTGTGACCGAACCATCGTCGGCCTGCTGTTCGCTGCTGATCCGGCGCCAACCGGTCCGGCCGTTGCCCTGGTCTTCGAGGACTTCCCAGTCCATCTGGACGCCTTCAGGCAAAAACGCCTCCCCACGACAGCGGAAATGGATGGTGTGCCGGCTGCCTTCTGGAAGGGGACGGTCGAACTGGATGTACAGGGCCTGGTTCTCGTCCTGAATCTCAACGAAGGGGAAGTACGGGAACAGCTCGTTGAGGCGGCCGACGGCCCGGGTGACCACCCGCGTCAGCCGCTGGTTCTCTTCCCGGTAGTCGAGCTGCGCCATCCGA
>JBCBLB010000573.1:0-6449 GCA_038520555.1 Myxococcota bacterium
CAGTCCGCGAGGGGCTCGCGGCCAGAGGGTGGCAGCGGCAGGCGCCGCGGATGGCGACGGTCTCTGAGCTTCAGGCGGTCCATACGACCCGCCACGTGGTGCGGGTGTCGGGATCAAGCTGAACCGATTGCCCCGCTGCAGCCAGCACCCGATCCACGTGGCGGGTCGTATGGACCGCCTGAAGCTCAGAGACCGTCGCCATCCGCGGCGCCTGCCGCTGCCACCCTCTGGCCGCGAGCCCCTCGCGGACTGCGGCCAGACGCGCGATCCGCTCGACGTGATCGGGCCCCGGGTCGTGCTGGTCGAATCGCAGATCGTCGAACAGGATCATGACACCTTCCTTTCGCAGTCGGATCCTATCCTCTGATCCCCCACTCGATTAGAACGTGCACATGCTCATGGTGTGGACAGTGCTCTTCGGTTGCTCTCAAGGCTTCGATCCGGTCCCCCGGATTCGATATGGTGAGCCGGACTCTGGCGGTGTGCCCGTCGACTCCGGTGCGCCTGTGATGGACACCGGTTGGCCGACGCCGGTCGACGCCGCGCAGGTCTGCTATCCCGGCCCAGACGATGACGGCACCGTCTGTGTACCCACCGTCGACCGCGATCCCAGCTGGTCGCCGTCCTACGGCTATCCCGATCCCTATCAGGGCAACCCGCAGTATCTGGCGCCGGCCCGTCTCATCGACCTCCACACGGCAGACCCGGACCTCGCGGTGGCGGCGAATTTCATCCTCAGCGAGTTTATGCAGGAGCGGAAGGGGCGGTATGGCCTGTTTCAGACCCACACCGTCCGCACCCTCCAGCAAATCCGGGCCGCCTCCGGCGGCCCGCTGCGGGTGACCTCCGGCTATCGCAACGTCGTCTACAATGACCGCGTCGGCGGCGCGACCTGGTCTCGACATATGTATGGGGACGCGGTCGACCTGCAAAGCGACGCCGTGTCTCTGGATGACCTCGCGGCGCTCTGCGAAGACCAGGGCGCCGCCTTTGTCAGCGTCTACACCAACCACGTCCACTGCGACTGGCGCACCACCCCGCTCGACCCGGCGTTCTTCGATGTCACAGACGCCAGCCGTGCATCTGCACAGGCCGCGCTCCCCAGGCTGGACGCGACCCTCCGCGCAACAGACGGAGATCTGCAGGTCCAGACCACCGGATTCGATGAAGGCGCGCCACGGATCCGATGGGCTGCCTTCGACGCAACCGGCCGCTCCCTCGACGTTGTGACGGCGGAGACCTACCGGCCTCCAGACGACGCCGTCCATGTCCTGGTTGAGGTCGGTGGGCAAGTGGTCCGCACCCATACGCTTCCATAGTGCGAGTCACCAGGGGGAGTGATACAGCACTCCCCGTCCACTGTATGCCCCCTTAGCTCAGTTGGATAGAGCATCAGACTTCTAATCTGGCGGTCCCCCGTTCGAGCCGGGGAGGGGGTGCCTCGCGCCGCCCGGTGATCTTGACCGGGCGGCGCTTCAGTATGCCGGGATGAGCCGGGGCCGATGCAGCTGCCCCGTCGGCCGTATCGGCCAACGCGACAAAAACCGCCGCCCCGGGGACACGCCTGCTGGGTCCAGCCAGTCCAGCGTCTGTCCCCGCATCCAGCTCGCCACCGCCTCACCGACCGCGTAGCTACAGGTCACGCCGTAGCCCCCCAACCCTGCGGCCCACCACAGCCCGTCCAGCTCTGGATCGGCCCCCAGGATGGGACGGCGATCGGGCGCAAAGGTTCGAAGTCCGGTCCATCCTCCAGTGGGCCGCGCAGACGCCAGCGCCGGAAACAACCGCTCGATTTTGTCCATGGCCAACGCCCGGTTGAGCGGCGCCACCGGACCGGTCGAGCCTGGCGCTGCAGGCGGGGGATCGACCGCCTCATCACAGCCGGAGATCAACCAGCCCTCACCCTCAGGGCGTACATAGACGCCTTCATCGTCAATCCAGCACCAGGGATGGGTCGGCGTCGCGCTAAAATGAGCACCTGTCATCAACAGCGTTCGGCGCAGTGGAACCAGCGGCCGTCGCAGCCCCACCGCACAGGCGAGCGGTCCACTCCATGCGCCTGCTGCCAGGACCACTCGCTCGGCAGAGATCCGCTCCCCATCGACAAGCTCAACCCCATGTACCCGCCCCCCCTCAGCCAGCAGCCGCCGCACAGGCGCGTTGAGCCGAAGCCTGGCTCCGCGGCCTCGGGCCCCGCGCAAGAACCCTGTGACCAGCTCATGGGCAGACGCCACCCGCTCGTCTGGGACCGCCCAGATTTGCTGCAGGGGGCTGCCCACGAGCGCGGGCGCGACGGTCGCGGGGGTCTTGAGCGCCTCGACCGTGACGCCCCTCGCCCGCAAATGCGCCACTGCGTCATGGAGATGCGCCGGGTCGTGGGCCAACCCCAGGACCGCTCCCACGACGCGAGAGGGCTGAAGGTCAGCCCAGTCTTCATGCGGATCGTCGAGGAAGGCTGCGGTTCGGATCGCCAGCGCCCGCTCATAGGGGTCTTCACCCAGCCGCCGCACCATGCCCGCGTTCTGGGCGCTCGCCTCAGCCCCGGGCTGCGCGCCCTGCTCCAGCAGCAGGATCCGGGCGTGGCCCGCCAGGTGCCAGGCCACGCTGCAGCCCGCCAGCCCGGCGCCGATGATGATGACCTCCGGTGCGTTCATGACGGTTCTTTATCCTCAACGCTTCGGGTCGGCGGACGCCGAGAACGAGAATAGGGAAGAAGGGCCTGCCCACAGGAGCCGGATCGTGTTCTTCCCCATCGGCGACACCCCCAACCCGCGGAACTACACCGCATGGGTCAACTGGGCGCTCATCGCCATCAACGTCCTGGTGTATCTGATCTTCTCGTTGCCCATGTCGATGGGTACGGTCGATCCCAACGATCCGGCGCTGCAGGCGTACCTCCGCGCCCTCCAGGGCGCCCTGCCCGCAGGGGTCTCGATCGACGAGGTCCTGGGCTCGGTCACCCCATATGACCTGTTTGTCTTTGAGCATGGTTATCAGCCTGGCGCCCCCCAGCTCACCGATCTGTTCAGCGCCATGTTTCTGCACAGCGGCTTCGGGCACCTGGGTGGAAACATGTTGTTCCTCTGGATCTATGGGGACAACGTAGAGCATCGCCTGGGGCGGCTGCCCTACCTCGGGGTGTACCTGCTCACCGGCATCGTCGCGACCGTCAGCTTCGCCGCCTTCGCAGGCGACTCGATGATTCCGCTGATCGGCGCCTCCGGCGCCATCTCCGGCGTGCTGGGGTTGTATTTTGTCTTCTTCCGACGAAACCGGGTGAAGGTCTTCGTCTTCCTGTTCCCGATCGTGTTCAACACGTTCCTCATCCCCGCACGGATCGTGTTGGGGCTGTATGTGGTCATCGACAACCTGCTGCCCATCCTCACCAGCGGCGGCGGGGGGAGCGGGGTCGCCTATGGCGCTCACCTCGGGGGGTTCTTCGCGGGGGTGCTGATCGCGCTGCTCGTCAACCGGCTGGCCCCCGAAGCGGCGCGGTATCGGCGCCGAAGCGAGGAGCCAGTCGTCGACTTCGATCGTCGTCAATCCGAAGATAAAGCCCTCAATGCGCTTCGCGATGCCATCGAACAGGGGGAACAACGCGCCGCCATCGGGGCGCTGCAAAACGTCGAGGCCAGCGAGCTGGGCAGGCTGTCTGGCCGTCACCTTGGGCGCCTCGCCGGGTGGATCGCAGACTTCGGCGAAGAAGACGTCGGCGTCTGGCTGTTCAGCCAGGCGCTCCGGGCACACCGACGCAACCCGACCGCCAGCGCCGGGCTCCACCTCGGCCTGGGCTTGCTTCGCCTCGCCCAGGGCCAGGACTCGACGGCGTACCAGCACCTGATGGCCGCCACCGAAGCCGATCCGAGCGGAGAGACCGGTGAGCTCGCCGCCCGCGCCATCGAACGGGTCAACCTCTATCGACGCAGCCCGTGATGCCGTTCACCCAGCCCCCCCAAAAGACCGCCCTTCCGCCGCTCCTTCCGCTCGGGGCGCGGCCCCGGCGAGAAGACATCGACCGTGGACGGGTCGTCCTGATCCATGGTGCGCTCTCTCCTCGAGAATGTAGAAACATCATCCACTTCGCAGAGGTGCAGGGGTTTCAGCCTGCAGGGCTCGCGATCGGCGACGATCGGTACCGTGTCAACGCGAAGGCGCGGAACAACGCGCGGGTCATCCTTGAGGACAGCGCCTTCGCGAAGGCGCTGTCGGCCCGCGTCCGTGGCCTGCTGGAGCCCCGTCATGAACGCCTGAAGCTCGATGGCCTCAACTGGCGGTTGCGAATCTACCGGTATCAACCCGGCCAATACTTCCGCCCGCACCTGGATGTACGGATGGGCCTACCTGGCGGCGGCGAGACCCGGTGCTCGATGATGATCTACCTCAACGACGACTTCACCGGCGGAGAAACGACGTTCTTCGAACGAAAACCAAAAGGGCGCGCCAAGAGCCGCAAACGAAACAACCGAACCACCCATATCATCCGCCCCGTCACCGGCGCAGCGTTGGCATTCGATCATCTGCTGCTTCACGAAGGCAGTGAAGTCACCGACGGGGTGAAGTACGCCATCCGCACCGACGTCATCTACCGATAAAAGAAGGAACAACCTCCCCTTCAACCCGAGCCCACCCAATCGGTCGATCCGCACCAGGAGCGATCCAGATCGGCCGCGCCGGCGTCCAACGGCGCGCACCCGCAGACCACCGGACACCGCCAAGGCCATCGGCGACGACCACGTGCCCGCCCGCAGAGAGTCCAACCGGCGGCAGCGCATCTCCTGCATCGCCGCGGTTGGTGACCCGCAGATCCATCAGCCCATCTTCTCGGTGCTCGACCAGCAGACGCAGATCAGGAACCGGCACCCGCCCCTTCATGACCGCATCCAGCGTCACCCACCGCCAGTTCAGCACGTCCCCCTCGACAGGGAGCCGGTACCACCGCACCCCTCGCATCCTGGCCGGCCGCTCGGTGGACCATGCATCGATCAGCGTCGCGAGGGCCGCGGGATCGGCACGAACCTCGCGCCACACCGCGCCGCCGTCCATCCGCCCGGTCTCCGCGTGCCCGGCGATCCGCTGACCGGAGATCGGATCGAAGCCCACCTGATACCCATATGTCGGCAACGCCACCGAGAAGGGGCGATCGAGCCTTGCGGCGGCATCGAGCCAGCCCGGCAACGCGTCGATCTCCATCAGCGCCAGCGGGTCGCTTACCTGGCCAGGAGGGCGGAGCCAGTGGACCTGGAGGACCATCTCATCAACAGAGTTCAGGAGCATCGGAAGCTGCGCAGAGCGCAGCCAATCCGGCAGCGCGGTCACGCTGAGCATTCGATCCCCAACGTCCACCCCCGCCAACCACCCAGCATATCGATCGAGCTTCGCCGTCGGTGCATCCACGTCCAGATGCACCTCTTCAATCCAGGGATCATGGCCGATCATCTCCGCGACCAGTTCAGAGACGACATCACCGGCGAGGTCCCAGCGGTCTTCGGGTGGCACCCGCACCCGAATCGCGAAGCCCACCGGGCGGCCGGTCTGCCGCAGACGCTGGCGATCCGGTTCGACCCATCGGATCCGCGGTTGGGTGCTGTCCCAGGTGACCTCCGCGCGCAAAACGGTGAGGCGATCAAAAGCCCCCCCATGCGCCGTGACGGCGGCGGAGACCTGGGAGGGCCACTGCATCTGCCAGACGAACGCATCCTGTTGAAGCGGCGGCAGTGTCGAGGAAGTCGGCGAAACGCAGCCGAGCAGCAGAGACAGGTTCACGGGCTCTGAAGGGACTCGTTGAGGGCAGCGGCGTAGGCTGCCCGCGCCTGAAGATACCGGTATCGAGCCTCGATGGCGTTCTTCGCCGCCTTGGCGACGTCCTCTTCGCGCTTGTTGACTCGGAACAGGTCCCCGCCGCCCAGCTCGAAGTTCCGACGCTCCAGCTCCGCGACCTCAGAGGCTGCGGTGAAGGCCTGCTCTGCGAACTGGCGCTGCTCCCATGTCGCCTGCACTTCCGTCCACAGGGTCTGGAGTTCGACACGAACGGTGTCCTTCAGAAGCTGCTGATCTGCCTCCAGCCGAGTGATGTCCGCCTGCGCCGCACCGACGCGACCGCGCGCCTTCCGCGCGAACAGTGGAATCTCTACCGAGAGCCCTGCGTCGATCTCAAAGGGAGACTTGGTCTCCGGATCTTCACCGGTGCCATAGTCCTGAGAGGCAACGCCAGAGATCCGCACGTCTGGAAGCAGTTGGTTGCGTGCGACCCGAAGCTCGATGAAGGATTGCTCGAGCATCGCATCCACCGCGCGCAGATCCGGTCGCTGCTGCCACGCCTCGACGATGTCCGACTCGAGGTTGGTCACCGGCGGCGCGAACAGTGCGAGCGCGTCCGGGAGCTGGTCGGCGGCCGGCACGATCGGCTCCCCCTGTTCATCGCGGTACAACAAGGACAATCCAACAGCCGC
>JBCBLB010000639.1:0-5558 GCA_038520555.1 Myxococcota bacterium
CATACACCATCCCCCCCGAACCCGAACCCGAACCGGTCGAAGACGGCGAAGCGGTCGTCGAGGAAGCAGAAGAAGAGGAGATCGGCCCGCCGCCGCCGCCACCGCCAGCCATCTTCCAGCAGCTCGAAGCCATCGGCGCGCGCTATGCCGTCCACGCCGGCCCGGATCTGTTGACGTTCACAGTCACGGCCCCCCGCGCAGCCCTGCCCACCCTGCTCGCCCTCGAAGGCACGCGCCTCAGCGCGCCGCTGGACAACGTCACCGAAGACGACCTGGCCGCCGCCAAGGCCGAGCTGGGCGCTGCCCGCCCCGATCCCCGCGTCGATCTGTGGGATGTCGTCGCCCCCACCCTGCTGCCCGCCGATCACCCCTACCAGCCAGCGCGCGACGTCACCTCAGCAGACTTCGGTGACGTCGCACAGTACATACAAAAAGCTTACACGCCAGACAACCTCATGATCACCGTCTCCGGTGACCTCTCTGAGATCGATGATCTCAAGCAGTTCCTCGAAGATGGCCTTCAAGGACTCCTCATCCAGGAAGCAGAAGAAGAGGAAGAGGCCCCCGAAGATCCCGAGACCCCCCAAGATCCCGAGGATGAGGAAGATCCCGAGGGTGAGGAGGCCCCCTCCAGCGGGCCATCTGGTTTCGTCATCGAAGACACGTCCTGCGTCGATGAGCTGCCCGAGAACCGTCCGGAGGCGCCCGAGGTGGCCGCGGTTCGGACGGGCTGGTCGTATGCCGCGGTGCCCTCGCCGCGGACCCTGATCGCATGGCCGCTGCCCGGCGCGTATCGCGAAGATGCGCTCTACTTCGAGACCATGGCCATCCTCGTTGAGGAATTCATGCAGCGGGGCCTCTCCAGCAAGAGCCCTCCAGGCCTGCTCCCCGCAGAGGTGGTCTCGTGCCGCTATCTGCCCGCGCTGGAGGTCGGCGCCCTGGTCTGTGAGCTGCCGATGAACCGGCAGGGCGATGAGAAGAAGGTCGCCCAGACCGCGCTTCGCGCGCTCGGCCCTCTGTGGTACGGCTCCGGCCTCACCCAGACCCGAAACGCCCTGTTTGAGCTTCAGGATCGGGCCCGCGGTCGGCTGCTTCAGCGCGCAGCAGATTACTACGACGGCGACTTCAGCGAGATCGCCGCCGCAGACACCTATGATCGCCTCGTTGGGACTCCCTTCCCGTACCTCTCGCGCATCTCTGAGCTGGAAGAGATCGATCCCAAGAAGCTGTTGGAGATGACCCGCAAGCGCGCCGATTTGCCCAAGGCAACCATCATCGGCCTCGTGCCCGATGGGTGGATGGACTATGAGGACGTCGGGATGGTCGATGGCCTGAGCCTCGCCGGGCCCTGGGCGCCGCTGCCGCCGGCGTGGGAGCCCCCTCCTCCCCCCGAACCCTCGGAGGAAGACGAAGAGGAGGAGACGGAAGCCGAAGAAGAGACCGCGGAAGAGGAAGCCGAAGAGGTCGAGCCCCTCACCGCAGACGCGCTGGCCGCCATCGCTGCCAACCCCATCCTGGACGGGGTGCAGACGCTGAAGATCGGCGAGATGACGCTGGTGGTGGTCAACAAGCCAGGTTTCCCGGTGCTTCAGCTCTCTGTGGTGCAGCCCGGTGGGACCTTTCGTGAGCCGGCGCTCGGCCTGGACGCGCTGACCTGGCACATGACCGCCCCCTACCTCCCCCAGAAAGAAGATCTGTTCGTCCCCGACTTTCCGCTTAACGGGCAGGGGACCTGGACGGTGACGCGTGGAGCCGAGGGGTGGGTGCGGACGCTGGAGGGGCCGGCGGGCAATCTGGAAGGGATGCTGTACATCTTGCGGATGGCTGTCTCTGATCCGACCGAAGCCAAGGGCCTGCGCCCACAGTACTATGCCACGGCCGACAAGCGGTACCGGCCCACCCTGTGGCAGATGGCGCGCTTCTCTGCGCTGGACACCTATTTCGGGACCGACCATCCCATGGCTCGGCCCCGGCAGGCCAGGAAAGGCGCGATCAAGAAGCTGAGCGAAGCACAGGTCAACGCCTGGGCGATGCAGATCAACCAGCCCTCCAACACCACGCTGGTCGTGATGGGACCGGTCGACCTCGATGAGGTCAAAGACGCCGTCCAGGGCAGCTTCGGGGACTGGTCGGTCAACGCCTCGCCGATGGGAGACGTCGAGGTCGTCGTCCCCCCCGAGCAGGCCGCGATCGTGATGGACGCGCCGACGGCGTTGGCCCGGATGGAGCTGCGGTGCCCGCTGTCCAGCAGCGCTCCGGCCGCGCGGGATCTGATGGTCGACATGCTCCAGCTGTCCTACTGGGAGGCGACCCGAGAGCAGCCGCCGGCCCGGATGCAGATGACGGTGGAGACCGTCGCCGGCAACAGCTGGCTGCGGGCCACTGCAGAGGCCCGCCCGGAGCAGATCGGCGACGTCATCGCCGGTACGCGGCGGGTCTTGTCAGATGAGCTGTCGATGTACCGGCTCATCGTCAAGCAACAGCGGGTCGAAGCGGTCCGTGTGGCGCTGGTCGAGTCCCTGGAGGCGAAGCTTGAAGAGCTGGGCCGCCGCAACCGCCGTGAGCGAGACCGCATCGGACAGATCCTCGAAGCCGTCGACGAGATCGAGCCGATGGAAGAAGAGGACACCGACGCCACGATGAAGATGGTCGAAGATCTCAAGGCCCTCTTCACGTCCGGTGAGCCTTTCCCCGAGCCGGAAGAGGACGAAGACGGCGACGAAGACGAAGACGAAGATGAGATGGAAGAGATCGCGTTTGAGGACGCCCCACGCCCCACGCTGGAGGACGCTCGGCTCCGACGTGCGCACCACTATGCGGCGGCTGCGCCCACCCGTTCCGCAGTGATGGCGTTGCTGCCGACATCACTGAGCAGCGCAGCGTATGCGGCCGGTCTGGTCGAAGCGGACGAAGAGGCGCTCGGCCGTCAGCTGAGCAAGTGCGTCGGCCATGACGTCGTCTCGGTCTTCGGCCCTGGCGCCGCGGTCTCGGCCTCGCTCGATAAGGCCGGCGTGTCGTATACGACGCTCGACCCGAAAGCCCTCAAAAAACGCTGAAGATGGCGATCGTCTTGGCTATACCTCGACGATCGCCATCTTCAGCGGGTGTTTGCCGTCCGGGCTGGGAAAATCAGCCTCGGGCGTCAGCACATGGAGCTGTCGGATCGGTCGGCCTGCTTTCTGGGCGCATCGGCGCAAGGTGTCGAGCCACCCCTCCAACGTGACGGTTGAGACGTGGTTGGTCGCCAGCAACTGTCCGCCGGGAGCGGTGGCGAGGATGGCCGGCTTGAACAGCGCGGGGTAGTCGCGGACGATGTCGATGGCGCCGAATGGCGTGGTCGCCCAGGTCGGTGGGTCAAGGATCACCCGATCGAACTGGCGAGCGGGAAGCTTCTTGAACCGCCGGCGCCGGGCGCCCCGGCCCTTCACCCCGAGCCCGGACAGCTGGCGGAGCGCCGGGATCGCGTCTGTCTCGATGAACGTCATCGAGACGCCGTTGAGGGTGGCGTTGTCTCGCCCCACATTCAGGGCAGAGGCCGCGAAGTCGACGTTCCAGACCGTCTCGGCCCCGCCAGCGGCGGCAGCCACCCCGATCCCACAGGTGTAGGCGAACAGGTTGAGGACGCTCTGGCCCTGGCAGTTGGCCCGAACCCACCGGCGCCCTGCCCGAAAGTCCAGGAACAACAGCGGGTCTTTGCCACGGTGTCGGGCGCGGACCAGAAACCGCAGCCCCAGCTCGTGACCGACATGGTCCGCCAACGCCGCCGCATTCGGTTCAGGCAGCGCGACGTCGGTGGCCTCGCCGCGGTGGTTGTAGACCGGCATCAGCGCGGCGTCGTAGACCGACATCAGCGCGTCGAGCTGCGCGGCGGTGAGTGGCTCGCGGAAGGTCTGAATCAGCAGGATGGGGCCATAGCGATCGACCGTCAGCCCGGCGACGCCCTCGGTGGCACCGTGAAACAGGCGGACGCAGTCCGTCTCCGGGAGCGCCGACAGCAGCGCCTGCCGGCGGCCGATCGCGTCACGAGCGAGATCTGCGAGCATGGTACGAAGAGTCATGTTGGACAAGTACCAGAAGGCCTGGTCGATCGTCACCCGCCACGCTGGCGCCTGGGTGATCTACTTCCTCTTGCTCGTTCCCCTGCCCTGGATCGCCGTCGAGTCCGCCCTGATTTATGAGGCGCGTCGGGAGCGGCTGCTGGAGATCGCCGGGGAGGAAGGGCTCACCGCGCTTCCCGGTGCAAAACAGCTCAGTGAACGATGACGTCGCCCGATCCGGAGAGGTTCTGAGAGATATCCTGGGCGCCACCATACAGGTGCACCTCGCCAGAGCCGGACAGCGAGACATCGGCGCGCTCGGTCGCCGTCGCCCACAGGCTCCCAGAGCCGGACAGGGTCAGCTCGGCGCTCACGGCGGTCAGGTCCTGTGCGTCGAGGTCACCGCTGCTGTTGACCGAGGCGAACAGGGCATCGGTCCGGCCGCGGAGCACCAGATCGCCGGAGCCCGAGAGGTCCGCCCACACCGCAGCGCTGTCGAGATCTGTGGCGATGAGGGAGCCGGCGCTGGAGACAAAGGCCTCCTCCAGATCGACGGCGCCCTCTACGAACAACGCGCCGGCACCAGACACATCAAAGGTCAACGCCATGGGCATGGTCAGCTCAACCCCACAGTCCCGGGCTGGGATGAGCCATCGTCCGCTTCGGGTGCTGATCGTGAGCCGTTGATCGGCGACATCGGTGAGGATGAAGGGCAACAGGTTCTGATCGCACCGAATCACAGCGCTGAAGTCCGCCAGGGGATCCACGACGACGTCAACGTCCAGGTTGTTGGTCAGCGAGACGGTGTCGAAGCCGGTCACCGTGCGCGGCTGTGCGACCCGGTCTCCGTCCCCATACACCGGGGTCATACAGCCCATGAGGCTACCGCCAAGGGCCAACGCGGCCAGGGTCGGGCGTGCAATCATCAGAGGTCTCCGTCCGTCTGTTCATTGGTTCTGACACCGCAGACGCAGGGAGTCGTCACCCTATTCGACGCACCGATCCCAGATGCCCTGCTGGTTGTCCCTGGCGTACGTCTCATCCCGCTGGAACACGTCGGCGAATGTCGCCGTGTCTGCGTATGGCGCATCGTAGGCGTAGCCCTGACGCAGCAGCCGCCGCTCGATGAAGTCCTTCCCACCGTCGCCCAGATGCACATAGGCGAGCGTCCGATCGTACCGATCGGTGCACTGGCCGTCGAAGGTCAGCCATGCCTTCTGCCCCTCGAAGGTCTGCATAAAGGCCTTGGCTTCGGCGGCATAGCACTCGGTCGGGGCACTGCTTCCGCCCATCTCCGGCGTATCCACCCCGATCAGACGGACCCGCTCCCAGCCCCAATCCACGCTCTGGACGTCGAGGGTGTCCCCATCCAGGGCGTCCAACACCGTCACCAGCACCGGCGGGCGACACGGCGCGTCCCCAGAAGGCAGCGTCAGGGGATCGACGTCCTCGATCGGCTCGCCGGGTTCGACGCCGGGTTCGACGCCGGGTTCGACGCCGGAGTCCACCGCCCCCTCATCG